>NZ_JAQEKS010000012.1:0-39205 GCF_027679115.1 Coprococcus sp. TM115-187
GGTTGTTTAACCAATTGACCTAAAAAATTTACTGTGTCCTTGACATGGGGTCCAGTTTAAAAGAAGCCAACCTCAGTATATCATAAACCTCCAAAATGCACATCTCATTTTTCTCCGGTGGTGCAAGAATTCTAATAATCTGTCATGAAACAAGGCAGCGAAGAGTTACTGTTCATTAAAAGTCAGTTCTTCCTTATCTCTTATTTCCCATACAGAACACAGCCACAACCCCCGGACCTGTATGTGATCCGATAACCGTTCCGATGCAGTTGATCAGAATATTGTGGACCCCCATCTTCTTCTCTACCTGTCTTGCCACAAATTCCGCATCTTCTTTGCAGTCACCGTGTGTGATCATTACGATATCATTGTCCCATCCTTCTGACTGCTTCACTGCCATATCTACAATATGCGTCAGTGCCTTCTTTCTGCCACGCTCTTTTCCGATAACCTTCAATTCGCCATGCTCATCCATATGAATGATCGGTTTGATCTGGATCATCGTTCCGACAATCGCGGAAGCTTTAGATACTCTTCCGCCTCTATGTAAATGGAATAAATCATCAATCGTAACGTTATGCATGATATGAAGCTTGTTCTCCTCCACCCAGGCAGCCACTTCTTCCAGACTCTTTCCTGCACGCTTCATCTGAACAGCTTTGTACACAAGAAGCCCCTCTCCCATGCAGGCGCAGAGTGAATCAATCACAATCAATTTCCGCTCCGGATACTCTTCCTGCAGCTCTTCTGCTGCCATCCGCACACTGTTGTACGTTCCGCTAAGTCCGGATGAAAAGGCAATATATAAAATATCTTTTCCTTCCTTCAGATATGGCTCCAATGCCTCTCTTGCCTGCTCCGGATTGATCTGAGAAGTTGTCGGCATCGACCCTGCCCTGACTTTTGCAAAAAATTCTTCCCCGGTAAGTCCAATCATATCCTCATAAGACTGTCCATCGATCAGATAAGTAAGAGGAATATATGGAACCCCAAGCTCCTCGGTCAGGTATTCCTTCGGTAAATCCACTGTGCTGTCTGTCATGATCATATATTCACTCATAAGTGTGTCCTCCTTCATCCCTTTAGGGATTTATATATTACTTATAATTATGTACAGTATACCCTCTTTTCCGCAAGATAGCAAAATCTTTTTCCCATGCTAAAAAAATCTTAAGTTTCTTAATAACTTTTGTCATAATCCGGTATATTTTCCTTTTTTTGTGAAATGCTAAATCTATGCAGAATCCAGGCAGTAAAATATTTCCGGGATTCCAGATTTTCTTAACTTTAAATTATCTCTGAATGGAGGATTCAATATGGAAAAACATACTGTCAGTGCTTCCCTCACCGACAATACAAAATATATGAACCGGGCTCTTCCCGTAAAAAAAAGCTTTGATATTATCGAACGAACTCTGATCATCGGCGGACAAAATAGTGCCTTTTATTTTATTGATGGTTTCACCAAAGATGAAATCATGCTGAAACTTATGGACTCCTTCCTCAATATTTCTGCCGATGATATGCCAGAGGATGCAACTTCCTTTTCTACAAGCTGCATCCCCTATGTAGAAGTTGATATTCTCGGTGACTTTGACAGCATTTTCAAAAATCTTCTGTCCGGTGTCACCTGTCTTTTTATTGACGGCTATGAAGCCGCTATTGCCATCGACTGCCGTACTTACCCGTCCCGCAGCATCGAGGAACCCGATAAAGACAAATCCCTGCGCGGTTCCCGTGATGGCTTTGTGGAAACAATCGTATTCAATACTGCCTTGATGCGCCGCCGGATCCGCGATCCGCATCTGATCATGGAAATGTATGAAGCCGGCACTTCCACACGCACCGACGTAGCTCTCTGCTATATGTCCGACCGTGTAGACCGCGAACTTCTGACCACGATCCAGAACAAACTGGAAGAAAGCAAATCCCAGGATCTGAAAATGAGCCAGCAATCTCTTGCGGAAGCTCTCTTTCAGCGCAAATGGTACAATCCATTTCCAAAATATAAATTTACCGAACGTCCAGACACAGCCTGCGCCTGCCTGATGGAAGGAAAAGTGATCATCCTTACTGATACCTCCCCATCTGCACTGATCCTGCCAACCTCCATCTTTGATATGATCGAAGAGGCAAATGATTACTACTTTCCGCCAATCACCGGAATCTACCTGAAAATATCCCGTGTACTGATCACACTGCTGACTGTCTTCATGGTTCCACTCTTTCTGCTCTTTATGCAGAACCCGGCATGGATACCGGAGATCTTCCGCTTCGTTCTGATCGAAGATACGGTCAACATCCCCCTGATCTTCCAGATCCTGATCCTGGAGCTTGCCATCGACGGACTCCGCCTCGCCGCCCTCAACACTCCGAGTATGCTCAGCACCCCTCTCAGCGTCATCGCCGGTATCGTCATGGGGGAATTCTCCGTCGAATCCGGCTGGTTCAACAGCGAGATCATGCTCTACATGGCATTCGTCTCCATCGCCAACTACACCCAGCCAAACTTTGAACTAGGCTACGCATTAAAATTCATGCGTCTCCTGCTCCTTATCCTCACCGCCATCTTCAACCTCCCAGGATTCCTCACAGGCTGCCTCATCGTCATCCTCTGCATCACCTTCAACAAAACCCTATCCAGCCGTAGTTACCTGAACGTAAAATTAAACTAATCCCCTGTAGCCTGCAACAAAATTGCAGGCTACACCTACATAACCTTCACCTTTCCACCACTACCTGAATCTCCTCAACCGGTTATCAGTCCAGCCTTGTAAAAAAACGCCTCTCTAATACAGTAAATCCGGCGACCGGGATCAAAAAAATAGTGTTCAATTCACTTATTGTGCAATGGAGATGAAACTCAAAAATTGTGGAAGCCTTTGCTGACACAATTTTCGCTCTCAGAGGTTCATCGTAATGCCCTT
The DNA here is from genome assembly GCF_027679115.1 of Coprococcus sp. TM115-187. NCBI lineage: Bacteria > Bacillati > Bacillota > Clostridia > Lachnospirales > Lachnospiraceae > Coprococcus > Coprococcus sp. TM115-187. Next base: position 2,928 of record NZ_JAQEKS010000012.1, read on the forward strand.
GCACAATGGAATTGAACACTATTTTTTTGATCCCGGTCGCCAACACAACCTATATTTTAACGCCTCTTTTTTACAACCCTACTTCGTCGTACTTCCAAATCCCCCGTTTCTGACTGCTGTCGCATCGTCATCCACAGTAATTCCATACTCAACAAAAATCCCCTGCATAAAGCCTGTCCCTTTTCCAAGCTCTACCGTTTTATTCTCATTGGTATCATTCGTCAGTTTCGCAAAGATATGACCTTCATTATCAGAATAGAAATAATCGCTGTCAATAATTCCTACCGTATTATTCAGCTGCAGACGGAACTTGAATCCAAGTCCGCTTCTCGGATAGCATTTGAGCACCCAGTTTTCTTCCATTTCCACACGGATCCCTGTCGGGATCTTGATCGTCTTTCCCGGCTCGATCACAAAATCATCCGGTGCATAGAAATCATATCCTGCACTTCCTGCCGTTGCACGCTTCGGCAATTTGATTTCTTCATATAAAGCCTTGATCTGATCCTCTGTATACTGCTCACCAAAGGTATCCTTCCATCCTTCCATAAACTGTTCCAGACTTACTTTGTGAAATTTAGCAATTCTCTTCATGTAATACAATTTCTCCTTTTCCTAATGTCTCCGGTACGTTAATGACCATCTGGTTCGCGCTGCCTTTCCAGTGCAGATCCAGTTCTTTTTTCTCAACCTCGAATTCTCCGTCCACCAGAACGTCCAGATAATTTACAATATCCATATTCTTGATATCTTTCCATTCATAACCGGTGTAAAGCCAGATCGTCTTTGACGGAAATTTTTCTTTAATCTCTTTTGCCAGCATCATGACCTCATAGGCATTTGCCGAATGCAGCGGGTCGCCTCCACTGAATGTGATCCCACTGATATAATCCTTCTCCAGTTCTTCAAAAATCTCTGCCTTCGCCTTTTCATCGAAGAAAAGCCCACCATTCGGATCCCAGGTCACCGGATTGTGGCATTCCTTACAGCAATGGTCACATCCTGCAACCCAGAGGACAACCCGCAGACCATCCCCGTTGAGCATATCATCTTTTGTTATATTATGGTAACGCATTTACATACTTTTCCTTTCCGCAATTTCTGCCATCTTGGCATCATTAAGTCTGGTATCTCCCTTGACTCTCGAATAAGACAGATATCCGTTCATACGGTCAATCTTTGTCAGATTCTTGCTTCCACATACCGGACACACATCCATAGACAGCTCTTCATGACCACAGTCATCACAGTAGGCAAGCGACAGATTAACACCCTCATAAAATCCCATATCCATTGCACGGCGTACCAGTGATTTGATAGCCTCTTTGTTATAATTGATCGGGTATTTTACATACTGGATCTTTCCACCGTTACACAGATCCCAGAAACGGTTTTCCAGATCCTGCTTTTCGATCGGTGTAATATCCTCGGTTACATGGCAGTGAAAACTGTTGCTCACATACGCCCTGTCCGATACATTTTCCACGATTCCATATTTTTTACGGAACTGCTGCACCTGCACACCACACAGATTCTCAGCCGGTGTTCCATAAATCGCATACAGATAGCCGTCTTCTTTTTTAAATTCATTGACCTTCATGTTGATATATTCCATGGTCTTGATGGCAAATGCTCCATCCTCTACCAGGGACTTTTTATTATAAAGCTGCTGGAATTCATTGAGCGCCGTAATTCCAAAGGAAGCGGTTGCCGATTTCAGCACCGGTTTAATCTTGTCATGGATCTTCAGATGTCCGCCATAGAAACCACCCTCACAGTAGGCAAGCGGATTCGTAGAAGCACGCAGCTCTCCGAGGTATTCGTAAGTACGGATATGAAGCTTCCGGATCAGTTCCAGGTAATAATCCAGTACTTCAAAGAAATCTCGGTTCTCCTGTCTGGATTTGGCAAGGATCATCGGAAGATGGAGACTGACCGCACCGATGTTGAACCTTCCGACAAATACCGGCTCATCCTTTTCGTCCACCGGATTCATACCGCCTCTTTCATACCATGGAGATAAGAATGCACGGCATCCCATCGGACTGATGACTTTTCCGTAGCGCTTGTAAATACTCGGCACATAGCCTTTTCCGGTAAGGCTGAGCCAGTCCGGATACATAGTCTTTCTGGAGCACTCAATTCCGGCTTCAAAAAGATCTTCTCCCGGCTTTCCAGGTCCATGTAAATTTTCATCATAAAGGAACACGATTTTCGGGAAAAGTACCGGTTTTTTATGTCCCGGCTTTCCCTGTCCTCCTGCTCTTACTTCCAGCATCGTCTTTGTGACAAGCTTTCCGTATTCGCTGATATCGGTTCCGCTGGTCATGGTAATAAATGGATAGTCTCCACGGCTTGAGGATACGGAGTTGAACTTATACTCCCATCCCTGGAATCCCTGCTCCATCTCTTTTTCCAGATCCTTCCAGGCAATCTCCTGTGCTACTTCTTCCGAAAGTCCGAGGCTTCTGTATTTGTTCAGATGATTTTCATGGGAACGCTTCGCATAAGGCTCCAGGATCTCATCTACGCTCGGTACGGTAAATCCTCCGTACTGCTGGCTTGCCGCACTCAGTACGATATCTCCGATCACATCAAATGCCGTATCCAGTGTCTTTGGCTCATTGTACCACAGATTTCCCATCTCAAATCCACCGGTCAGTACGCTTTTCACATCAAAGAGACAACAATTCATCGTATCTCTTCGGGCTGACATATCATGGATATAAATATATCCTTCCCGGATTGCCTGTAATTCTTCCACCGTCAGGAAAAATTTCTTATATAATTCTTTGTTCAGCTCATTGAAGATCAGGCTTCGCTTGGTCGATACCAGTGCACTGTCTGTATTACTGTTCTCTTTGTCCCCGATATACATGATCGACTGGCTTTTCTTATAAACCTCGTCAAGCATCTGCACAAAATCCTGCTTGTAATTCCGATAGTCCCGGTAACTTTTTGCCACGATCGGATTCACTTTCTCAAGCGCTCCCTCTACAATATTGTGCATCTCCGGAATCCGGATCTCATGCACTCCGAGTTCTTCTACCTTTTCTTCTACAAAATGACAGATAAAATCAATATCTTTCTGTGAAAATTTGATCAGTGCACGATATGCAGACTTATTGACTGCCACAACGACTTTTTGCACGTTAAATTCTTCTTTTGTCCCGTCTTTTTTTACAACTTTCACATTGTTTAAGCTCATCTTGTTCTCCTTTCTGATAACTACAATATATTGTATTCTATTTAAAATGTATACTATATCTTGACCGTTTTCCTCTATTTTAGCACTATCACAGCGAGAGCGTCAATCTGTGAAAATAACCAATTTTCCGACAGCCAGACAACCAAATCTTCTACAGGCATATTCCTGAAAATCCATTGACATTTTATACCGGACAGACTTCTCCTTCTGTATTCAGACAATAGCCTTTCATTTTGAAAATCCTCGAATAATTTTTCCAAAACCTTTGGAGATACAAAAAGAGATAAGCCGAAACTGTTTCCTTTTCTGCTTATCTCTTTAATTCATAATCTTGTATTTTTTTAGTTTCCACACTCAATACTGATTTCATTGAACATCGTCAGGATTTCATCGATCGAGGTATCCTCTTTATCTTTTCCTGCCTTATCCATCACACAATGTCCCTGATGCATCATGATCAGACGATTACCGTATTCTACTGCATAGCGGAGATTGTGTGTGACCATAACCGTTGTCAGATTTTTTTCTTTTACAATCTTATCGGTCAGCTCCATGATCAGTTCTGCTGTCTTTGGATCCAGCGCAGCAGTATGCTCATCCAGGATCAAAAACTCGATTGGTGTCATTGTAGACATCAGCAGTGCCATCGCCTGGCGCTGTCCTCCGGAAAGTGATCCGACTTTGACATGAAGCTTATCTTCCAGTCCAAGACCAAGCTGGGCGAGCTGTTCTCTGTAATAATCAATACGTGCCTTATTCGTTCCCCGTCCAAGTCCGTAGAACCTTCCTTTATTGTCCGCAAGAGACATATTTTCCAAGATCGTCATAGACGGACAGGTTCCCATAGATGGATTCTGGTACACGCGTCCGATCTTCTGGTTTCTCTTGTATTCTTTTACCCTTGTGATATCTTTTCCATCGATCAGGATCTGTCCGGATTCTACCGGAATACTTCCGCAGATGATATTCAGCATCGAAGTTTTACCGGAACCGTTACTTCCTACTACGGATACAAATTCGCCCTGATTGATCGTCAGATTGAAGTCCTCAAAGAGACACATCTCATTGACTGTACCCGGATTATAATATTTGTGGATATTTCTAAGCTCCAGCATTCTTCTTCACCTTCTTCTTTCTCTCCATACTAAGCACCAGAATTACCAGGAATAATACGGCTGTGATCAGCTTCATATCCTGCGGTTCGAAGTTCTTCAGTGCGATTGCCACACAGGCCTTGTAAATGATAGAACCGATCAGTACAGCTGTCGTTGTTTTTACAAAACTGATTTTTTTGAAAATACTGGTTCCGATGATAACACTTGCAAGACCGATTACCATCGCCCCTGTACCACTGGAAATTTCAAATACACGTTCTTCCTGACAGAAAATACATCCCGCAAGCGAACACAGCCCGTTTGCGATCGCAAGTCCCAAGATTTTCACATTTCCTTCATCCTTTGCCATTGCAGTTACCAGTTTATCGTTATCTCCGACTGCGCGGAGCAGGTATCCGGACTTGGTATTCAGGTAAAGGTCGAGAATGATTTTCACAATTAACGCAATGATCAGAATGATGAGCAATGTAGAGTAAGCGGAAAATCCTGACGGAAGCAGCTTATCCAGTGTATCATTTTTAAAGATTGTCTTCTGGGAAAACAACGGTACATTGGCTGTTCCTGCCACACGAAGGTTGATCGTCCAGAGCGCTGTCATCATAATGATACCTGAAAGCAGATCTCTTACCTTGCATTTGACATGGATCAGTCCGGTACAGATACCGGCTGCCACACCTGCTGCAAATGCAGCCGGAAGGGTCAGATACGGGTTCGCTCCTTTTGTGATCATAAGCGCCGTTACGGCAGCTCCTAATGGAAAGCTGCCATCTACGGTCAGATCTGGAAAATCCAGAATTTTGTATGTTATATAAATTCCCAATGCAAGGATTCCGTAAATCAGTCCCTGCTCCAAAATCGATACTGCAAAGCTCATTGCATTGCTCCTCACTTTTCTAATTCAAATTTAGTTTTCGCTGATAGAATCGTATGTCTCTACTGCACTGTTTTTCAGATCGTCTTCCACTGTGATTCCAAGATTTTCTGCTACTTTTGTATTCAGGTAAAGTCCTGCTTCTGTGATCGTCTCAAATGGCATTTCAGATGCTTTCTTTTCTCCTTTGAGAACCTTTGCTGCCATCTTACCTGTCTGTTTGCCAAGTGCTACATAATCAAGACCTTCTGCTGCCAGGCATCCAAGCTTCACCTGTTCGATCTCACTTCCGAATACCGGGATATTTGCTGCATTTGCCTTATCCAGAATGGTTGCAAGCGAGCTTACTACCGTATTATCTGTCAGGTTGCTGATGCAGTCTACCTGTGACAGAAGATCGTCTGTTGCAAGTGCGATTTCTGATGTATTTGTAATTCCCTTTTCTACAAGTTCAAATCCATAGTCACCGACTTTTTCTTTGTATTCAGCAATTGTAGATACGCTGTTTGCCTCACTTGTTGTATAGAGGATACCAATCTTCTTCGCATCTGGAAGAAGTTCACGGATCATTTTCAGCTGTGCTTCAATCGGAAGTTTATCACTGGTTCCTGTGACTTCTCCAACCGGGTTCCCTTTATCATCTGCAAGCTCTGCTGCTTTCGGGTCTGTAACTGCAGTATAGATAACCGAAATATCCGTATCAATCGCAGCATTGTATGCTGTCTGTGCACTTGGTGTTGCGATTCCGCAGATCAGATCTACTTTATCGGATACAAAGCTGCTTGCGATCTGTGATGCAGTTCCCATATCTGCTGCCGAGTTCTTGTATTCAACATTCAGATTCTTTCCTTCCTCGATACCTTCTTCTTTCAGTCCCTCTAAAAATCCTTCACGGCAGTTATCTAAAGATCCGTGCTCTGCAAACTGGGAAATACCGATTGTATAGCTCTTTTCTCCATCTGCTGTCTTGGAATCCGACTTGCTTCCACATCCTGCCATCATTGTTGCTGCCATTGCCATTGTTAATAATACTGCGATTGTTCTCTTTTTCATAATTTTGTTCTCCTCTTCTTGATAAATAATTTTCTTTGTTAGCTTTCAAGAGAAGGTGTTTCTTGATTCCGCGCCGTACCACAACAGGAATACATATGTAACATCCTGCCGGAGACTTTTTATTTATTAGGAAGTCCCTTCGGAATTTCCTATGAAATAAAAAACGCCTCAATCCTTCTACGGATTGAGGCGACTAATATCTTCTACTAACGCGGTACCACTCAACTTTAACAGTTTCCTGTCCTCTTTTATGTACTAACATACATCCCTTATTGATAACGGGTTTGGTTCCCGACAAACCATACTCTCAATTATCTGATTTCAGGCTGCCCTCGAAAGTCCATTCAATTATCAACTCCATACAGCAATCCCACCGCCTGCTGCTCTCTGTGATATCGTTCGATAACCTACTCCTCTTTCTCAACGGTTTTACAATTTATGGTTAATATATTACCTCTTTATTCTCTGTTTGTCAACCTGGTTTTTGGAATTTTTCAGATTTTTTCACTCCATTTTCTCAGCTCCCTGAAAAATATCCTGATAACATACCCCGTAATTATCTAAAATCAGCGAAAAAATCTTACGGTTCTTTTCATATTCCATCCTCAGTTCAAGATAAGCCTTAAGATGCAATAATGCCCCCAGAAGATAGACTCTGTCGTCTTCTGTTTTATAAAATTCATACAAACGGTAAATACTGATTATGAGGAGTTCTTCTTTATCCACTCCAAGTCTTTCACATTCATTCACCGCAAGCTTTATCGCCTCAAGATCTGTTCTGTACGATTCCCAATCCATTTCTCTACCCCCCTTTTTTTAATCATATCCTATCATGGCGTTTTTGTAAAGTTAACTTGCATATAATATCATTCTTTTTTCAAATTGAAATGCTACACTACTTTTATGAAGGAGAGATACAGCATGGAAAAGAATTTCGGTACACGCGTTCGGCAGGCACGTCACAAAGCCGGTCTTACACAGGCAGCACTAGCAGAAAAACTAAATCTTGATGAGACAACGATAAGCCGGATTGAAAATGGCAGCCAGGCAACATCCTTTGCAACCATGCTTAATTTTTCAGAAGCATTAGATGTCAAATTTGATTATCTGATCTGTGACTACCTGGATGATTCAATTCATTCAAAGGATCCGATCAATGCCGAGATCCTGGATATGATCACACCGCTTCCTGATAATTATAAACGACTGATCCGTGATAATATCCGACAGTTGTTAGAAAAGATTCCACCAGAGATGGGCGAAAAATAAATGTAGTCTATGCCACCCCGGAGCCGGAGGAGAAAAAAATCCTATAGATTCAAGTTGAATCTATAGGATTTTTTCTCTTCCGAGGCGCTCTGGGTTACCGGTTGTAACTGTTCTTCGCCCATTTGTATTGTGTTCGACAGAGAGGCGGTGTTACCCTCTGCGTTGTCTGGGTTCGTTCTGACCTATACGGGCGGCACGCAGCACGTGAGAGGCGAGTACAGAGGTTGTGACGTTTCCTACTCCTCCCGGAACCGGTGTGATATGGGATACTTTTTCCCGGACATTTTCGTAGTCCACATCTCCACAGAGGGTTCCGTCTTCCAGTACGTTGATTCCGACATCCGCTACCACCGCTCCTTCGGCGATCATATCGGCGGTGATATGCTTTGCCCGTCCGATCGCAGCTACTATTATCTCTGCTTCGCGACATCTGTCCGCCAGATCTTTTGTGCGTGAATGGCAGATAGTTACAGTTGCATTCTGTCCAAGCATCAGCATGGAAAGCGGTTTTCCAACAACCATGCTTCTTCCGATGACGGTCACTCTTTTCCCCTGGAGTTCAATTCCATAGTGATTCATAATGTGCATCACTGCCTCAGAAGTACAAGGCACATAAGCAGTTCTGTCACCTTCGAATATTTTTGCAAGATTTACAGGACTCATTCCATCCATATCCTTTGCCGGGTCGATCATCTGTCTGATCTTCTCTACATCGAGCTGCTCCGGAAGCGGCTGGAACAAAAGGATCCCGTGAACCTCCGGATCTTTATTGATCTTACAGAAAGCATCCTCAAATTCTTCCTGTGAAATATCTTCTGGCAGTTCTACAATGCGGCACTCGATTCCGATCATTTCCATTCTCTTTTTTGCTCCACGTTCGTAGGCAAGATCATTTTCTTTCGCTCCTACCCGAATGATCGTAAGGCATGGATTTACTCCCGCCGCATTCAACTCTTCTCTTTCTCTGATCAGCTTTTCTTTCATGGCTTTTGCCACTTCAGCCCCTCGCATCTGTATGCTCATGTCTTCCTCCTGTCTGTCTTATCTGTTATGGTCTGATACCCTTAAGTACAGCATCATAAGTTGTCTCTTTCAGTTCTTTGCCTGTCGCAATCAGTTGATCAGCCAGATAATTCAGTCTTTCAGCTTCTTCCTGATCCTTCATCATCTTTGTATTGATAAAAATATTAAGAGAAGCTCCTTCAAGGGCTGCCTGTGCAAAGAGGATTGCAACTCCTGCATCGCTGACAGCAAGCCTGCTTCCTTTTTCCCCCAGCACCCGGATCATCTCCATAGTATCTACAATTGTTTTCATGATACACAGTGGTGCTTCTGCCGCATTTTTAAGTGCGGCCTCCATAACTTTTTCCTTCTCTGCCTGTTCTTCCTCTGTCTCTTTTGGCATTCTGTAAGCCTTTGCCAGTGGTTCAAAAGCCTCGGCATCTTCATCTACCATCCGGACCAGATCCTGCTTCTTCTGCTCAAGTTTTTCTCTTATCTCTAGAATTTCTTCTTCAACATCCGCATATTTCTTTTTTCCGACAGTCAGATTTGTAACCATAAGTCCCAAAGCTGATGCGAACGCTCCGACTGCTGCCGATGCACCGCCACCTCCCGGAATCGGTGCTGACGATGAGAGCTGTTCCAAAAAATCAGTTGTTTTCTGCTCCAATAACATATTTTTCCTCCCGCTTATTTTTGCTTTCCTATTATAGCAAAGGATTTCTCTTCTGAAACATAGTACTTTCTAATATGCCTTTCAGGATATCGGTATATGAAATTCTATCTGAATCCTAATGAAAATCCGGTGTCCCCACCATATCATACGGGGTTGCCTGGTAAACATAGTAATTCAGCCAGTTTGCATACATACAGTTACCATGTGCTCTCCATGTAAGAAGTGGCTTCTGTGTGCTGTCATTGTCTGGATAATAATTCTCCGGCATTTCAATCGGAAGTCCTTTGCTCAGATCCCGCTTATACTCCTGATCCAGTGTCACCCGGTCGTACTCCGGATGTCCCATCACAAAAATCTGTCTTCCATCCTGTGCCATGATAAGGTATGCTCCTGCCTTTTCCGACTCTGCCAGAATCATCAGTCTCTCATCTGCACGGATCTTCTCAATCGGCACATCTGTATGTCTCGAATGCGGTGCATAAAATACATCATCAAATCCACGTACCAGAGGAATCTTACGGTTCATAACCTTATGTTCAAAGATACCGAAAAGCTTTTTGTCCAGCTGTACTTTATTAATCCCATAATGATAATAAAGTGCTGCCTGTGCTCCCCAGCAGAGATGGATCGTTGAAGTAACATGCGTCTTTGTCCACTCCATGATCTCTACAAGCTCTTCCCAGTAATCCACCTCTTCAAAAGGCATCTGCTCTACCGGTGCTCCGGTTATGATAAATCCGTCAAATTTCTGATCTTTTACATTTTCAAAATTCTCATAAAACCGGTTCAGGTGATTCGCTGAAGTATTCTTTGAAACATGATTTTTCACTGCCAAAAACACAATGTCAACCTGCAGCGGTGTATTGGAAAGGGAGCGCAGAAGCTGAAGTTCTGTATCCTCTTTCAGTGGCATAAGATTCAGAAGTCCGATCTTGATCGGACGAATGTCCTGATGAACCGCACGGTTCTCATCCATTACAAATATATTTTCTTTTTCCAGTATTTCTTTTACCGGAAGGTCATTCTGTACACGAATTGGCATTTCTGCTTACTTCCTCTCTTTTTTATTTTCCCCGTTTTTTACCGCTGTATCATTTTCTCTGACAAATCTTCCGCTATCATCCACATAACTCTTTTCCCCATACTCCGAAGTCTGAAGCGGAAGCTTTTTCTTCTCCAGCAAATGATTGATCAGCATTGTAATAATATAATAAACTACTGCAAATGTAGGTACGCCCATGATCATTCCTACAAATCCAAACAGACCGCCTCCGAGCAGGATTGAAAATACAACCCAGAATGCAGATAATCCGGTCGAATTGCCCAAAATCTTCGGTCCGATCACATTTCCATCAAGCTGCTGCAGCACAAGAATGAAGATCAGGAAATACAAGCCCTTGATCGGATCATTCAGCAAAATCAGAACGGCACTCGGAATAGCACCGATATACGGTCCGAAGAAAGGAATGACATTGGTCACACCAACGATTACACTGATCAAAAGTATGTACGGCATCTTCAGGAGCGTAAGTCCAAAGAAGCAAAGCACTCCGATAATCATAGAATCAATGATCTTTCCAATAATAAATCCACCGAAAATCTCATTGCTTTTCTTTGTCAGATGCAGGATCATATTGGCATGATCTGTACGGAACACTGCATAGACGATCTTTTTACTCTGTGCGGAAAATGTTTCCTTACTGAACAGAATATAGACTGATACAATAAGACCAATCAGAAAATTCAGGATCTCACTGACAAAATTGATGATCCCAACCGTCAGGTTTGACATCACTTCATTAACCTTGGTTAAAAGATCCTGTTTGATCCAGTTCTGTAATGCATCCGATCCCTTTTCTAACAGGTTACGTGCCATGACTCCGGCAGGACTGGTATCTTTCTGGATACTTATGATCTTCGTAACCATATCACTGATCTGTCCCGGCAGAGTCTGAACCATGTCACGGATACTTTTATAAAGTTCCGGAATCAGCATATTGCACAGTGCCAGGATCAAAGCAAGCAGCATAACCAGCGCTGCAAAAACACCGACACTACGCGAAACCTTCTTTGCCTTTTCCTGAGACATTTTCTTTTTTAATTGTGGAATCAGCCACCGGTCAATCTGCTTTACGATCGGATTCAGCAAATATGCGATCACCATTCCGTATAGGATCGGCTTTAACACATCAATTACTTTACTGACACCTACTGATATATCATCTATTCGGAGTAACAGAAAATAAAAGATCACACAAGCTGCAATTACAAGAAAAAAGGTAAGCCCCTTCCTGAAATGAAGCAAAATCTTTGATGGTCCTCTGTTACCAAATTCCGGACGCTTCTCATAATACGCTGCTGATTTCTTCTCTTCCGGCTTCTCTGAAACCCCTTCCTCTACATTTTCTTTTTTTTCCATTTAATTTCCCTGTCTTTCTTCAAAAGTCTAGTTTTCATTATACCTTCTTTCTAACACCCCCGTCAACCTCCCCAACCATCCTTTTCGCACCTTTTCTCTCATTCCTTGCACACAAACAAACAGGTGCAGGAGAAACTCTCCCACACCCATCAATCTCATCTACGCACATCCACAACTGAAAGTTGCACATTCCGTCTCATCACAGCTGCATGCCTGGCTGCCCTCCACACTGATCTTTCCTGCATGGCACTGGCATTCCTTATTATACTGGCACTCCGTGGCCTTACAGTCGATCTTGCTTGTCGGACCCGCCTCACCGGTCACATTGCTGTAGGTTCCGCTTTTTCTTTCTTCAAAGCTGTCACAGCTTGTCTCTGCAGCTTTCCGTGCAGATTTTCCTCCCACCGTAATTGCGTTCAGATCACAATAAAAATCTTTGTTGTGCATACATGTCTGTACTGTACATTTTAATTCAGGCATAATGTTACCTCCTTTTTGAAAATCAGTATCATTATGCCCGAAAATTTTATTTCTTATTCAGATTTTATTTAAATCTCTATTTGTCGTCTTCTTTTTTTACTTCTCTTGCTGTCTTGGCCTGGATCTCCATCTTGATTGCTGCAAGGAAGTCAGCCAGTGTCTTCTGTCCTTCATCCCCTTCAAAACGGCTTCTTACAGATACCAGTCCGTCCTCTTCTTCTTTTGCTCCGACAACCAGCATGTACGGGATCTTCTTCATCTGTGCTTCACGGATCTTGTATCCGATCTTCTCTGCACGTGTATCAATCTCTGCGCGAACACCTGAATTGTTCAGTTCATCCAGAACCTTCTGTGCATAATCCATATATTTGTCTGAAATCGGAAGTACCTTAACCTGTACCGGTGCAAGCCATGTCGGGAATGCTCCCGCAAAATGCTCGATCAGGATACCGATAAATCTTTCGATCGATCCGAAGATTACACGGTGGATCATGATCGGACGATGCTTCTCACCATCTGCTCCTGTATATTCAAGGTTAAATCTGAGCGGAAGCTGGAAATCAAGCTGGATGGTTCCACACTGCCATGTTCTTCCGATAGAGTCTTCCAGATGGAAGTCGATCTTCGGTCCGTAGAACGCTCCATCTCCTTCATTTACTACATATGGAAGTCCCAGATCATCCAAGGCTCCGCGAAGAGCTTCTGTAGCCATATCCCAGTCTTCATCACTTCCCATGCTGTCTTCCGGCCTTGTAGAAAGCTCTACATGGTATTTAAATCCAAAGAGGCTGTAAACTTCATTAATCAGTTTTACAACTCCTTTGATCTCATCACGAACCTGTTCCGGTGTCATGAAGATATGTGCATCATCCTGTGTGAAGCATCTTACACGCATCAGGCCATGGAGCTGTCCTGATTTTTCGTGACGGTGAACCAGACCAAGTTCTCCCATACGAATCGGAAGATCACGATAAGAACGTGGTTCTGATTCATATACAAGAATTCCACCCGGACAGTTCATCGGTTTGATTGCAAAATCTTCATCATCGATCACAGTTGTATACATGTTGTCTTTGTAGTGATCCCAGTGTCCTGATGTTTCCCAAAGATGACGGCTTAACATGATCGGTGAGGAAATCTCCACATAGCCTGCTTTTTTGTGGATCTCTCTCCAGTAATCAAGCAGCTGGTTCTTCAGTTCCATTCCTTTTGGAAGGAAGAATGGGAATCCTGGTCCTTCTTCTCTCATCATGAAAAGTCCAAGTTCTTTTCCAAGTTTTCTATGATCACGCTTCTTTGCTTCTTCCATCATATGCAGATATTCTTCAAGTTCTGCTTTCTTCGGATAAGAAGTACCATAAACTCTCTGAAGCATCTTATTTTTTTCACTTCCCCGCCAGTAAGCTCCTGCAAGGCTTGTAAGTTTGAATGCTTTTACCGGTTTTGTGCTCATCAGGTGCGGTCCTGCACAAAGATCTGTAAATTCTCCCTGTGAATAGAAACTGATCACAGCATCTTCCGGAAGATCTTCAATCAGTTCTACTTTATATGGTTCATCTTTTTCTTTGAAATATGCAATTGCCTCAGATCTTGGCATTGTATACTGCTTGATTGGAAGATCTTCCTTCACGATCTTCTTCATCTCAGCTTCGATTTTTTCCAGATCTTCTGCTACAAGTGGAGTCTCACGATCGATATCGTAATAGAATCCATCCTCAATAGAAGGTCCGATTGCAAGCTTTGTATCCGGGTACAGTCTCTTGATCGCCTGTGCCATAATGTGGGATGTTGTGTGACGGAATGCACCTTTTCCTTTTTCATCATTGAATGTAAGAATGTTCAGCTCACAGTCTTTGTCGATCACAGTTCTTAAATCAACAACTTCTCCGTCAACTTCTCCTGCTGTTGCAACCCTTGCAAGTCCTTCACTGATATCTTTTGCAATATCAATTACAGACATGCTCTGTGCATATTCTTTGCTTGATCCATCTTTTAATGTGATTTTCATAGTCTTTTTGTTCCTCTCTTTATTTTATAATTTCTGATTATACAACATTTTTCTGTGCAAGCTCCGGATCCGGATGTTCTCCTGACCATCCTGCCTGTGGCATAGTTGCCAGTCTCGATACATCCTCTTCGCTGATCTCAAAATGGAACAGATCCATATTCTGTTTCATCCGCTCCATCGAAGATGATTTCGGAAGCGGAATGATATCATTCTGAAGCAGGAATCTCAGACACAGCTGCGCCGGTGAAACCTGATACTTTCCGGCAAGTTCAAGGATCAGTCCATCTTCCAGAATCCGCCGTCTTCCGATCGGGCTCCATGCCTGCATCTGAATACCATGCTCTTTACAATACTGCACAGCTGCCTGCTGCATATAACCCGGATGCAGTTCCAGCTGATTGACAACTGGTTTTACAGTTCCATTCTCCAGAATGTTCTTAATATGGTGCGGAAGGAAGTTGCTGAGTCCAAGTCCCCGGATTTTCCCTTCTTTCTGAAGTTCTTCCATCGCCCTCCAGGTCTCAAGATCCAGTTCTTTCCAGTTCTCACAGTCAGCCGACGGTCTTGGCCAGTGGATCAGATAGATGTCCAGATAATCGGTACCAAGTCTTTTCAGACTCTTTTCTAATGCATCCTTTGTCTGCTGATATCCCATTTCATCTTTCCACATCTTGGATACAAGGAAAAAATCCTCTCTTGGAAGATTGCTTTCACGGATCGCCTGCCCTAAAAAATCTTCGGTCTGATAAAAGGATGCAGTATCAAAATAGCGATATCCTGCTTCTATGGCAGTCTTTAAAACCTCTACGTTATTCCCTTCTGCTGCTTTGTAAGTTCCAAAACCAACGCATGGGATTTTCATATCATTGTTCAGCTTGAAACAATCGTAAATACTTTCCATTAGATCATCCTTTCTGTAAACTATGAGAAACACGCTCCGCGAGTTTCTCAAGTTATCGCGGCAGTCGCCAAGGTCTCGTGCAAGCATGGACTTTGGCTCGTTGCTCGCGTAAATAAAAAACCTCTGCAACAGAAATATCTGCTGCAGAGGACGAGTTACTTTGTATACCCGCGGTTCCACCCCGCTTGTCCTGATTTCCAGGACCTCTTTGTGGATGATAACGGTATCCAGCCGGACTGTTTTACAGCCGCTCGGAGGTGGTCTTCAAACGCTTCTGTAATAAGAGGCTCTCAGCCTAAGACCTCTCTCTCTGGGATTCTTCCTGCGTTCTACTCTTCTCTTCATCGCATTTGCTAACATTATACCATGGGATTTTCATTTGTCAACACGTTCAAAAAATGTATTGAAAATTTCTATCAGAACCTATTTGTTCTTACCACAGCATTTTTTATATTTTTTACCACTTCCGCACGGACATGGATCGTTTGGATAAACTTTCTTTTCCACGTGGATTGTACGTGCGTTTTTCTGTTCTTTGTAAAGGACTTTTTTCTTTTCTTCTGTAAAGATCTTATCCCACTGTGGCAGTTCATACAGCCAGTCAGCTTTTGCATCTACCATATTCTTGTAAAGCAGTTCTTTATCAAAAGCAAGACTTACCTCAGTGTCCTCATCCATTGTCTCAATTGGATTAGCCACTTTCAGGCTGTCGTTGATTCCATCAAGGAATCCTGTCATTGTAAATACATTAATGCCATATTTTTCAGCAAGTTCCTTTACAGTTCCTTTTACTTCTTCGTCTGGATTCTCAAGCAGCTTTTCATAGATCTCTTTTTCAGTCTGGAAATAGGTTCCCCAGAACTTCTGCAGAGAAGCTTTATCCATCTCTTTCGAGTAAGCGGTATCTCTCCACTGTTCTAATAATGTACTCATACTGTAAATTCTCCTTTTTATTCTTTATCACTCCATATATCATACAGCATTTTTCGACTGTTTGCAAAACATTTTCTTGTAGAAATTGTTTTTTATCTATATAATAGAGATAAAGTATAGTACGAAGGTGGTTGTTATGAAAAAATTCAAGCGTTTTGCAGCTCTTATCTGTGCAATTCTTCTGTTCCTGATGTACGTCAGCACTCTGGTATTTGCATTTATCGACAAATCCAGATCATTAGGACTTCTGAAAGCATCTGTTGCCTGCACGATTCTTGTGCCGGTTATGAGTTACGCCTATATCCTGGTTTATCGTCTGATCCACAGGAATGATGACGACTTTCACAGTGAATATTAATGTCTCATACATAAAGCTCTGCCATCATCCAGGCAGGGCTTTTTTCTTCGCCGAATCTGCCACCGAATCGTTTTTTCTCCTGTTCTCTGATCTTCTGTCTCTTATTTAGATATTCTTCCATGGAAATGACTTCCTGTGTGCTGATATTCTTCTCTTTCTGCATATCTTGTTACCTCCTGTCTACAGTTTTTTCGTCTGTCTGCCTTCTGGTATAAGCCTCATCCGGCATTTCCCCGACATTTTTAATATATGTTCTTATTTTCTGATTTATGACTTTTTCTTTTTTATTTTAAGAGTATAGCCGTGTTCTGTGACCTTACTATGGAGATTCTCTAAAAAAATCATAAGTTGTTTCTTAAGAAAATAAGTCGTTTCTTAAGGAAATATGATTGACAACACCACGTCAATTCACTAAACTAGACATAGTGAGTAGTAAGAAAGGAAGAACATCATGAACAATTTGCAGATACCGGAGAATTACCATTCTCCACTTACGATCCGCGAGACTGAAGTGGCTATCAAAGAAGTAAAAGACCACTTTGAACGCGCACTTGCCAAATCTCTGCATCTGACGCGTGTATCCGCTCCTCTTTTCGTCCGCCCGGAATCCGGACTGAACGATAACCTGAACGGAGTAGAACGCCCGGTTGCATTTGGCATCAAAGAACAGGAAGACCGCGAAGTTGAGATCGTCCACTCTCTTGCAAAATGGAAACGTTACGCCTTAAAGCGCTACGGCTTTCATTCAGGAGAAGGACTTTATACTGATATGAGCGCTATCCGCCGAGATGAAGATACTGACAACATCCATTCCATCTATGTTGACCAGTGGGACTGGGAAAAAGTAATTTCCAAAGAAGAACGCAACATGGAGACACTGGAATACACCGTAGGAAAAGTATACAGTGCACTCAAAGAAACCGAAGCCTACATGGCACGCCGTTACAATTATATTGAAGAATTCCTTCCGGATGAAATCAGCTTCATCACATCCCAGGAACTGGAAACCATGTATCCTGACAAGACACCAAAGGAACGTGAATACCACTTTGCCAAAGCCAAAGGTGCCGTATTCATCAAACAGATCGGTAAGACCCTTGCCTCCGGACAGCGTCATGACGGACGTGCACCGGACTACGATGACTGGGAACTGAACGGTGATATCATCGTCTACTATCCGGTACTCGATATCGCACTGGAGCTTTCTTCCATGGGTATCCGTGTCGATGAAGATGCACTCCGCCGTCAGTTAAAGGAAGCCGGCTGCGAAGAACGCGCCGAGATGGATTTCCAGAAAGCATTACTGAACGGAAAACTTCCGTACACAGTCGGAGGCGGAATCGGACAGTCCCGAATCTGTATGTTCTATCTCCGCAAAGCCCACATCGGAGAAGTCCAGTCCTCCATCTGGCCGGACGACGTCCTCGAAGAAGCCGCATCCCGCGGAGTGTACTTACTGTAATACATAACCAACCATTATCACAATTTGATAATTCGCCATAAAAAAATGAGGCAGGACTAAAAAAGTCCTGCCCTATTTTTACATTCCTATTTATTTCTGAAGATGATATCATGTCTTCCCGGTCCATTAGAAACCATTGTGATCGGATATTCGATCTCTTTCTCGATAAATTCGATGTAGTTTCTGCAGTTCTCCGGAAGATCTTCGTATTTCTTGATTCCTCTGATGTCGCATTTCCATCCCGGAAGTGTCTTGAGTACTGGTTTTGCTTTTTCAAGAAGATGTGTTGTCGGGAATTCTGTTGTAACTTCTCCGTCAATCTCGTATCCTACACATACCGGAATTTCATCCAGGTATCCAAGTACGTCGACAACGGTAAATGCTACATCTGTAGCTCCCTGCATACGGCATCCATATTTGGATGCTACACAGTCAAACCATCCCATACGTCTCGGACGACCTGTTGTTGCGCCGAATTCTCCGCCGTCTCCACCACGTCTTCTGAGTTCATCTGCTTCTTCGCCAAAGATCTCACTTACAAAGGCACCTGCTCCTACTGCACTTGAGTAGGCTTTACATACTGTAACGATCTGTTTGATCTCATACGGCGGGATTCCGGCACCGATTGCACCGTAAGCTGCCAGTGTAGAAGAAGAAGTTACCATTGGGTAAATTCCATGATCTGGATCCTTTAATGTTCCAAGCTGTCCTTCAAGAAGAATTTCTTTACCTTCCTTGAGTGCTTCGTTAAGATACAGAGAAACGTTACATACATACGGTGCTACCATTTCTTTGTATTCCATCAGTTCCTTATATAAATCATCAGGATTGATTAACGGTTTGTGATACAGATGTTCCAACATGACGTTCTTCTGTTCTGCTATGCGGTTTACCTTTTCTCTAAGTTCAGCTTCATCCTCGAAAAGCTCACTGATCTGGAAACCAATCTTTGCATACTTGTCTGAATAAAACGGTGCAATACCAGACTTTGTAGATCCGAACGACTTTCCGCCCAGTCTCTCTTCCTCATATGCATCAAAATTCTTGTGATAAGACATCACCATCTGTGCACGGTCTGACACCAGAATCTTCGGCATCGGAACATCTCTGTCAATGATTGACTGGATTTCCTTGAAAAGAACCGGGATATCTACAGCGACACCATTGCCGATGATACTGGTTGTATGTCCGTAGAAAACTCCTG
This sequence comes from Coprococcus sp. TM115-187, assembly GCF_027679115.1. Taxonomy (NCBI): domain Bacteria; kingdom Bacillati; phylum Bacillota; class Clostridia; order Lachnospirales; family Lachnospiraceae; genus Coprococcus; species Coprococcus sp. TM115-187. The sequence continues at coordinate 21,887 of NZ_JAQEKS010000012.1, forward strand.
ACGGTAATGTATGAAGAGCGAATTTGCCGTAATCATTGATAATTGTATGTCCGGCATTTGCTCCACCCTGGAAACGAATGATAATATCTGCTTTTTCGGCAAGCATATCTGTGATCTTACCTTTTCCTTCGTCTCCCCAGTTCGCACCTACTACTGCTTTAACCATAATAAATCCTCCTGCGTGTTCTTGGCTATCTGTGAAATATCTCCACAGTGTCATCCCTCTTTTCATCGGGATAACTCCTACTTATAAATATAATCAATGTCCCTTATAAAGACACCGATTGAATTATACTACATTTCAAATAAAAAGTACACTCTTATTTTCAGCTACTTCCCGAAAATTCCGTATTTTTCTTGATTTTATGCTCCGTAACAGTCTTGCTACATCAGCGGTGCCACAAGTCTTAAAACCTGACCGTATATTTTCACAAAAGTACTCCGGTTTCTGACCTCCGTCATCGTCACCTTCTGACATTTTGCCAGTGTATCCTGGAAGTCCTTTTCAATATCACGCACAACCGGATTGCGGTAAATGAAAACACCGCATTCAAAATGCAGATAAAGACTGCGGTAATCCAGATTGATACTGCCTACTGTCGCCGTATCATCGTCTGAAGTAAATACTTTTGCATGAACAAATCCAGGCGTATATTCATAGATCTCTACCCCACCTGCGATCAGTTCCTCATAATAAGTCTTCGCAAGATAAAATGCATACGGCTTATCCGGAATATGTGGCATAATAATCTGCACTTCTATTCCACCTTTTGCAGCTCTTGTCAGCGCATCAATCATCTCATTGTCCAGGATCAGATACGGTGTCATAATATGCACATACTTCTTCGCATGATTCAGAATGTGGAAATACACTTCTTCTCCTACATTTTCATGATCGAACGGACTGTCTCCGTATGGGATGATATAACCATCTTTGCGGCTGAATCCCGGCTGCTTTTCTGTCAGATACTTTGCATAATCCTCCGGCTGTCTCTCCGTAATATTCCACATCTGCAGGAACATCATGGTAAAACTCTGCACGGCATCACCTTCGATTTTGATCGCTGTATCTTTCCAGTGTCCGAACCGGACTTTCTTGTTGATATATTCATCTGCCAGATTGACACCTCCGGTAAATGCAACCTTTCCGTCAATCACACAGATTTTCCGGTGATCCCGATTATTCTGGCTGGTAGAAAGGATGGGTACGATCGGTCCAAATTCCTTGCACTGGATTCCATATTCCCGGAGCTGCTTCGGATACTCATACGGCAAAAGGCTGATACTGCAGGTTCCGTCATACATCAGGCGTACTTCCACGCCCTCTTTCACCTTTTTACGCAGAACCTCCAGAACAGTGTCCCACACATATCCTTCTCCGATAATAAAATATTCCATGAAAATAAATTTTTCTGCCTTATTCAGTTCTTCGATCAGAACCGGAAATTTGTCATCTCCCAGTGGAAAATACTGTGCCTGTGAGTTCCCATAAGTCGGAAATCCCACCTGGTTATAAAGGAAATGTGACAGATTGGCATTTGCAACCCTTCCACCTTTCATCGCATGGACAACATATTCATTCTGCTGCATATAAGGTTCAGTCTCCACTCGAAGCTTCTCCAGTCTGGCACCCAGATATTTGGTTCCGATTCCTGCTTTTGTAAACAGATAAAATCCAACTCCGACCACCGGGACAAGGAACACAAACAGGATCCACGTCATCTTAAACGCCGGATTCCCTTTTTCATTGAAAATATAAATCGCTGTGATAAAAGAAAGAAGCGATATCACTCCGTTCATATAGGTACTGTAATTTCCCAGATATGTAAAAGTGAGAACCATAATACCAATCTGAAGAAGAATCAGCAGAAGAATAATCGCGGTATGGCTGTACACTGCACCAAATACTTTTGTCTTGGCACGTTCTTTGACTGACTTGCTGGTATCATGATATTTTGTAAATTCTCTCATTCGCGGTCTTCCTCTCTTTAGATACTATTTTATATCGTAACACAATTTTTATTCTTTCACAACATTCCAGTTGCTTATAATCGTACAACACTTCCTTATTTTTGTTGTTTTTCTGGTTCTTTTATAAATATTTTACTTTCCCTTTTCAAATAAAAGTATTACAATAAAATTATTCATGTATACTATATTTCATGACGAACTATCTCATCTGCCATATCTGACAGGACGAGATCAAGAAAGGAGCAGCAACATGGCTAAAAATTTTGGTAAAATCCTGCTCGGACTGACTGCCGCAGGCGCAGCTGGTGCCGGTGCATATTACTGGTTAAAGAACCGACATAATGAAGAACCGGAAGACGAGTTCGATGATACTTTTGAAGAGGATGATTTTGAACTGGATGATGATCTTGGCGAAGTGCCTGAGCGTGGTTACACAACTCTTACTCCATCTTCTGCAAAGGAAGAAACCTCTGAAGAGTCTGAAGAAAAAACTGACGATGCAGAAGCCGCTTCCCAGACACCGGAAACTGATTCCGAAGAATCCGATCCGGCTTCAGAAGAAGTTTAAGAAAGAACTTATCTTACAGCTTATCATTTTCTGCATAAAGCCAAACCCGGAAGAATTTTTCATTCTTACCGGGTTTTTCATTGCCATTTCTTTTCAAAAACTGTCGACTAACACATTATTTGCAATTAAATTCTGAGCAAGACTGCTTTCTTTATTTTGGCAGCTTGAATGAACTCTTCAGCGAAACGATTCTGTTAAATACCAGATGCTCTTTGGAAGAATCATGGGAATCCACGCAGAAATATCCCTGACGTACAAACTGGAAGCTTTCATATGCTTTTGCATCTGCAAAGTTTGATTCTACAAAGATTTCTTTCTCTGTAAGAGAATTCGGATTCAGGTTCAGGGAACCGTCTTCTTTATTGTAGACACCCTTTTCTTCGTCGATCAGGTTCTCATACAGTCTTACGGTTGCCGGAAGTGCTGTACTTGCCTCTACCCAGTGGATCGTTCCTTTTACTTTTCTTCCTGTGAATCCGGAACCACTCTTTGTCTCTGGATCATAAGTACAATGTACAACAGTTACATTACCGTCTTCATCCTTTTCAAATCCTGTACAGGTTACGAAGTAAGCATTCATCAGACGTACTTCGTTGCCTGGGAACAGACGGAAATATTTCTTCGGAGGCTCTTCCATAAAGTCTTCTCTCTCAATATAAAGCTCTCTTCCAAATGGAAGCTGACGGCTTCCAAGTTCTTCATTCTCAAGATTATTCGGTGCATCCAGATATTCAATCTGTCCTTCCGGATAGTTATCGATCACAAGCTTGATCGGATCAAGGACTGCCATCATACGTGCTCTCTTAAGCTTCAGATCCTCACGGATACAGTATTCGAGCATTGCATAATCTACAGAGCTCTGCGCTTTGGAAACTCCGCACAGGTCAACGAACATCTTGATAGATTCCGGTGTGAATCCACGGCGACGAAGTGCTGCGATGGAAACCAGTCTCGGATCATCCCAGCCGTCCACAATCTTATCTTCTACAAGTTTCTTGATATAACGCTTTCCTGTAACTACGTTCGTCAGATATAATTTTGCAAATTCGATCTGACGCGGTGGATTTGCAAATTCACATTCTCTTACTACCCAGTCATAAAGCGGTCTGTGATCTTCAAATTCCAGTGTACAGATAGAATGAGTGATTCCTTCGATCGCATCCTCGATCGGATGTGCAAAGTCATACATCGGGTAGATGCACCACTTATCACCGGTATTATGATGTGTCATACGGGCTACACGGTAGAGGATCGGATCTCTCATATTGATATTCGGTGATGCCATATCTATCTTCGCACGGAGAACCTTCTCTCCGTCTGCATACTTGCCTGCACGCATATCTTCAAAAAGCTCCAGGTTCTCTTCCACACTTCTGTCACGGTACGGGCTGTCCTTTCCCGGCTCTGTCAGAGTTCCTCTGTACTCACGGATCTGATCCGCTGTCAGGTCACAGACATAAGCTTTTCCTTTCTTAATCAGTTTGATCGCATACTCATACATCTGATCAAAATAATCAGATGCAAAGTAAAGGTGATCTCCCCAGTCAGCACCCAGCCATTTGATGTCGGCTTTGATGGATTCTACGAACTCTGTCTTTTCCTTTGTCGGGTTGGTATCGTCAAAACGCATATGGAATGTTCCGTTATACTTCTGTGCAAGTCCGTAGTTTAAAAGGATAGACTTTGCATGTCCGATGTGAAGGTATCCGTTCGGTTCCGGTGGGAAACGGGTACATACATGATCGTATACGCCTTCTGCAAGATCTTTTTCAATTTCCTGTTCTATAAAATTCTTTGATACAGCTTCTTCTGCCATTGAAGTTCCTCCTCACGTCTCTCTATTACTTCAAAATCTGCCGGTATGTAGCAGTCTTTTTCATGTCATGTATCTCAATCATTGCCCTGTAGACAACTTTTGATTCATGTTCTTTAGTTTATCACACTTTCTATACATGAACAAGTACAAAAAAAGCAGACATCGTAATCTCCAACCGGAAATACAACTCTGCTTCTTAAATAAATAAGCTGCCTAGCGGAATCGAACCGCCGACCTCCGCCTTACCAAGGCGACGCTCTACCGACTGAGCCAAGGCAGCCTGCGCATTTTCGCGACTCATTTAATATAGCATATCACTGCTTTGCTTGTCAACAATTTTAAAACTATATTTTTACTTTTTTTCAGACCGGCGCTTTTCTTCCAGAAGCTGGCGTGCTTTCGCTTTGATCCGCTGCAGGGCATTGTCGATCGTCTTCGGACTTTTGTCCATAAATTCTGCAATCTTCAGATATTCCATTCCCTGCAAATGAAGATACAGCACCTTTCGCTCCAGCTTACTTAATTTTTCTTTCAGTTCCTCTTCAAATGCATTCGTATACTCTTCTCCAAGAATCATCAGCTCCGGATTACTCTCTTTCCCTGCTTCAATCGTATCTACTATGGAAAGCCCGTTCTCCTCCGGATTGTCACTGGCAGATGCGTAAATCGACACATAGGAATTGAGCGGCAGATGTTTTTTCCGCTGTGAAGCCTTAATCGCCGTATACATCTGGCGTGACACACAAAGTCCGGCAAAACTTGAAAAGCTTGCACCTTCTTTCGGATCATAATCCTGCACCGCTTTAAAAAGACCGATCATCCCCTCCTGGATCAGATCGTCATTTTCTCCGCCCCACAGATACATGGCACGCGCTTGTTTGCGTACCATGTCTTTGTATTTTTCCATCAGATAATCCGTGATCTCGGTCTTACCTTCCCGAAGCAGTTCAATCAGCTGCTCATCCGTCATTTTCCCCAGATCCATTTTCATTCTCCGATTTTCCTAACTCATGCGCTGACGCACGATCTCATAGGCAAGGACACCTGCTGCCACAGACGCATTCAGGGAGTCAATATCTCCCTTCATCGGAATGGCTGCCGTCATATCACAGGTTTCTTTTACCAGACGTCCAACACCTTCGCCTTCGTTTCCGATCACCAGACCAATCGGTCCTTTCAGATTCACGCGGTACATCACATCCCCATCCATATCTGCACAGACGAACCAGAGTCCCTTTTCTTTCAGTTCTTCCATGGTTTTCACCAGATTGGTGACTTTTGCTACCGGTGTGTAATTCAGCGCACCTGCTGATGTCTTTGCAACGATTGCAGTAAGACCTGCTGCGCGGTGCTTCGGAATGATCACACCATGCGCACCTGCAAGATTGGCAGTACGGATGATCGCGCCGAGATTATGTGGATCCTCAATATTGTCCAGAAGGATCAGGAAAGGATCTTCCCCTTTCTGTTTTGCAAGCTCCAGCATATCTTCCACCTGCGCATACTCGTAAGCCGCTGCCTGTGCAATGACCCCCTGATGTCTTCCGGTCTCTGAAATCTGGTTCAGACGTTCTTTGGTTACAAAATTCAGGATCGTATCATGCTTTTTTGCTTCTCTTACGATACTTCTGATCGGTCCGTCCTGACATCCGTCAAGAATATATACTTTGTCAATCGGTTTCCCGGAGCGAAATGCTTCCATTACTGCATTTCTTCCCTCAATCTGCTGACTGTTCATCTTTTTTTCTTCCATTCTATTTCTCCTGCTTCTTTTCTTCTTCGCATTCGCTTAAGTGATCCAGACCGATCTTGATCAGATCTGCCATTCTTTTCCATTCTCTTTTCAGGTAAAGCCATCCCATCAACGCTTCAAATCCGGTTGCACGTCGGTAATCGGTCAGTGACTGGTTCTTTGCCGGCGATACTGATTTAGCATTTCGGCCTCTTCTGTAAACAGCATGCTCTTCTTCAGTAAGCAATGGCTGAAGGACACGCATCATCTCTGACTGGGCAGACGCCTGCACCATACTGCTTGTCTCCTGATGTAATTTTTTTACCTGTTTATTGCCTTCGCTGATCACCTTTGTCTTGATGACCAGATCATAAATGCTGTCCCCTATATAAGCCAGGGTAAGAGGTGAATAGCCTTCCGGCTCCACCTCTTTCATCTCAAGCACTTCTTTTATATAGTCAGCAATTTCAAATTCTACGCTTTTTTCCATTGTACTCCTTCTCTGGTATCCTTCAGGATAATTCCCTTTTCCAGAAGCTCGTCACGGATCGCATCGGCTCTTGCAAAATCTTTTGCTTTTCTTGCTGCCTGACGCTCTTCGATCAGTTTCTCAATATCTGCATCCAGAAGTTCTTCCTTCTTATCCAGGATCAGTCCCAGGACATCACCGAGTTTTACGATTCTGTCCAATAATCCCCGGAGATATTCCTTTGAGCTTTCTGCTGTCGCAGTGGTATTTGCATATTTTACAAGTTCAAAGATTGCTGCGATTGCGTCTGCTGTATTGAAATCATCATCCATTGCTTTTTCAAATTCTTCTACATATGCATCAGTTTTTGAAAATGCTTCTTTTTCTTCGGCACTCATCTCTTCTGCTGCCACTGAAGCGATAAGATGTTTCAGATTATCGGTTGCATTGAGAATTCTCTCCAGACCGTTCTTGGATGCTTCCATCAGCTCTGCACTGAAGTTCAGCGGGCTTCTGTAATGTGCGCTCAGCATGAAGAAACGAAGCACCTGGAGGTCATACTGCTCGCTGATCTCTCTTACCGTACGGAAGTTTCCGAGTGATTTTGACATCTTGCGGTTGTCAATGTTCAGGAATGCATTGTGCATCCAGTATCTTGCAAATTCTTTACCGTTAGCGGCTTCACTCTGTGCGATTTCATTTTCATGATGTGGGAATATCAGATCTTCTCCACCTGCATGGATATCAATCTGTTCACCAAGATATTTCCTCGACATCACAGAACACTCAATATGCCATCCCGGACGTCCATCTGACCAAGGTGACTTCCAGAAAGGTTCTCCTTCTTTTTTCGGCTTCCAGAGTACGAAATCCAGCGGATCTTCTTTTTCATCCTCACCGCTTACCAGAAGAGAACGTCCACCGGAACGGAGATCATCCAGATTCTTGTGGGATAATTTTCCATAGTCTTTAAATTTTCTTGTGCTGAAATAAACGGTTCCGTTCTTTTCATAAGCATAACCCTTGTCGATCAGTTCAGAGATCATCTCTACCATACCGCAGATCTCCTCTGTAGCAAGTGGATGCTTGGTTGCAGGCTTTACATTCATTCCTGCCATATCTTTTTTGCACTCTGCAATATAGCGCTGTGAAATTTCCTGCGCGGATACCTGTTCTTCAATTGCCTTTTTGATGATCTTGTCATCCACATCTGTGAAGTTCGATACATAATTGACATCGTATCCTTTGTATTCAAAATAACGGCGGACGGTATCAAATACGATCATCGGTCTTGCATTACCGATATGGATGTAATTGTATACGGTCGGTCCGCAGACATACATTCTTACCTTTCCTTCTTCCAGAGAAACGAATTCTTCTTTCTTTTTCGTAAGTGTGTTAAATACTTTCATAAAGCTACTCCTTCTTTTTTCTATGCTTCCTCGATTATTTTTTCTTTCGCGAGTTTTTCTTTCAATGCTTTCAGTTCTTTCTTCAGACGGATATTGTCAGTCTGAAGCTGACGGATATCATTCAATACCGGATCTGGCAGATGGATCTGATCCAGGTCAGCACTCGGAACTTTCTGGTCACCCATGCGGACAATTCTTCCCGGGACACCAACAACGGTACAGTTCGGAGGTACTTCCTCTATAACAACAGATCCTGCTCCGATCTTGGAATTCTTTCCAATTGTAAAGGAACCGATGACCTTCGCACCAGCACTGACCATAACATTGTCTTCCAGCGTTGGATGGCGCTTACCCTGCTCTTTTCCTGTACCACCCAGGGTTACTCCCTGATACAGTGTAATATTATCGCCCAGGATTGCAGTCTCGCCGATAATAACGCCACTTCCATGGTCGATAAAAAGCCCTTTTCCAATGGTTGCTCCCGGATGGATCTCAATTCCTGTCTTTCTGACACCACGCTGTGACACCCACCGTGCCAGAAAATAATGTTTTTTCAGATACAGCTTATGTGCGATCCTGTAATGAAGCATTACCTTAAAGCTTGGATACAGAAATACTTCTATATCCGATTTGATTGCCGGATCTCGTTCTTTTACTACTTTGATTTCTTCTTTGATATAGGAAATAACTCCCATTTCATTCACCTCTGATTTGGAATTTCCTGTGAAACTATGAGAAACACGCTCCGCGAGTTTCTCAAGTTATCGCGGCAGTCGCCAAGGTCTCGTGCAAGCACGGACTTTGGCTCGTTGCTCGCGTAAATAAAAAACTCCGTCTCATAAAGAGACGAAGTTTCCGCGGTTCCACCCTAAATTAAAAGCAGCACTCCTGCTTTTCTCTCACGGCCTGTAACGTCTGCCACACGTACCCGGCTACTTGTAAAATCTTCACTTTCACGTTCGCCTGGTCAACTCCCGAATGCACTTCATCATCCCTGCTCCTGGATCTGCTTTCAGCCGATGACAGATCCTCTCTGATGGAACTCTGAGGATAACTACTCTTTTCGTTCTCCGTCTTTTCAGTTTTATTCATATCTAGTACATATAGTATGCGATTTTTTCTTTTTTGTCAACCGCTTATCAGACAATCTCGTTGATAAAAACAGGAGAAAACGGCATCAGTTTACTGATTTCTTCTTTGAATTCTGCTGAAAAAATCTCCTTTTCTTCCTCTTCAATCTTTTCCAGCTCTTTATAGCCAAATACGATTGATGTAAGCGCATCAACACTAATCTTCTGCACAGCATCATCTTTGCCGGTGTGCGCTGTCCTTGTCCGGACTACAAGATGTTCTTCATTGCCTTTTAGCATAAACAGACGGTTATTCTCCCGGATAACCGGATCATACAGAACAAACTCCAGATCCATCTCTTCTCTGCACACCATCGAAGACAGAAGACTTTCTATATTCAAAAGCCGTGCCATGATCAACGGTTTTTTCTTTTCTTCTTTTTTGAGGATGACTCCTGCCTTATCAAAAACATCTTCATATCCTTTTCGGATCAATGGCTCTCTTACTGCAAGCCCATCTTCTTCATCAAAAACAAGGATTCCTCGCATCTCTCCATCCTGCTCTGCGATCAGGATTCCGCCTTTTTCACTTTCCTGTTCCTTCAAAAGGCGCATATAATAAGCTGCATCCCGTTTGGTATATACCTGTATTTTCCGTTTTTCCAGAACTTCTTCCGCAAAATCCCCCAGCTTTTTACAGTCTTTTCCCTCTGCCTTTCTGAGTGTCACGCCGGAATCGTTCTGTAATTCCACGATCTTCTGTATTGTCAGTTCTTCCCCGTCTGTTCCTTTTACACTCCACACATCGGCTGCATAGATAAACCGGTAATTATGTGGATAATAAATTTTCTCACTTGCGGGCATCAGGAAAAAGAATGGCATTTTTTGCTGATACAGATCTCTTGCTGTCTTGCTTAATAATTCCGCCATATAACCTCTGTGCCGGTAAAGAGGCTCTGTTGCAACTGCAACAATGTATCTGCTCTCTATTGCCTTTTTCCCCATCTGTATTACATAAGGATTCAGCTGCATCATCGCCCGGATATCGTGATCCGTCTCGATCACATAGATTTCGTTATTCTTCGTCTTTTCTGTGTAATAATAGTCCAGAAATTCTTTTGTATCTTCTGTAAATACTTGTTCCCACAGTGTTCTTGTAAGCCCACGCTCTTCCGGCTTCAGTTTTTTCAGTATCTTCATTTTACTTTTTCGCCGTACCTTTCCATTCAGACTTGATCTACATCTGTCTTGCTGCACAACCTCCACAGCCTGCGCAGCCACCTGCAGGTACTGCTACGTCTACACTGCTGAAATTAGTCAGCTTTTCGATTGCACAGATTGCCTGGGAAGAAATTCCTTCCCCACTTCCAGTAAATCCAAGACCTTCTTCCGTCGTCGCCTTGACATTTACCTGATCCTTTTCAATATGCAGTGCTTCTGCAATATTCTTTTCCATCTGCTCGATGTGCGGGCGCATCTTCGGTTTCTGCGCAATGATCGTCGCATCAATATTTTCAATCACATACATATGATCATCCAGAAGCTTTCCTACATGCTCCAGAAGCTTAATACTGGAAATTCCTTTGTATGCTGGATCTGTATCCGGGAAGTGCTTTCCGATATCTCCAAGTGATGCCGCTCCAAGCAGGGCATCCATGATCGCATGCAGAAGTACGTCTGCATCCGAATGTCCAAGAAGCCCCTTTTCGTATGGTATCTCCACTCCGCCAAGAATCAGTTTTCTTCCTTCCGTCAGTTTATGAACATCATATCCCATTCCAACTCGCATTTTCTATTCTTTTTCCTCCTGTTTTTCATCTGATGAATCAGTTTCTTCTGATATCTTCTCTTCACCAGACTTTTCTTCATCCTCATTGTCTTCCTGTTTTTCATCTGATGATAGTTCTGATTCAGACTCTGCATTTTTTTCTTCTGAACTCTGTGCTTTTCCAAGATCAACTTCTACTTTTTTCTCTGTCTTATCAGATTCCTTTGTACCTGCTCCCACCTGAACATCTACAACACCTTTTCCTGTCACAGATTCCTTTTCTGTTTCTTCGCTTTCCTCGGCATCCGTATCGGAATTCTCCTCTGTTTCTGCTTCCGTAGCTTGGATCTCTGCCTTTGTCGCCTTTACGATAATTCTGATATTATGAACAATCGTAGCCAGTCCGAATATTGCAAAAAATACTCCCGCCAGAATAAACAAAATCTGGTTCTTCGGTTCCCCGGCTATCGTCTCACGCACCAGAGATACGCCGGTATACACCAGATACGCTCCAACCGCCGCCATGATCACCTGCTTTGATTTTGATGTCATATGATAGTCCTCCATTTTGTCGTAATTTAGTTGTATTTTATCACATATTGGAGAAATTGACTACTTATCAGAAAGCGCAAGTTTTCATTTTCTCCGCAATATTTTATTTTCGATTCTCCGTTCCCCAAATACAAAGCTGGTCCAAAACCACCATCAGAGATTTTCCACGCTCTGTCAGAGAATACTCCACCTTCGGCGGAATCTGCGGATACGCTTCCCTGTGGATCAATTCATCTTTCTCTAATTCCTTCAGATTCTGACTTAACGTCTTATCCGAAATCTTCCCCAGATAACGCTGCAGCTCGTTAAACCTGACCGGCTGATATTCCATCAGACAGTAGAGAATAATCATCTTATATTTACCAGAAATCAAAGACAAGGTATAACTAAACCCCGTCTCTTCAAAATCTGCATTTTCAATATAATCTCTCATTTTACACTCTTTCATTCTTTATCTACACTTCCTTTCAGGTAAGTACCTAACCTAAAAGATGGTACTTGTTATTTCTTCACATCTTTATATAATTATAAATAGGAGCTCTTAAAAAAGCAATCGAATCATAGTACGGAGGTATGAAAATGAAAAAAGATTTAGGTGTCGTTCCTGCAGTTTATCCTATGCCGGTGCTGATGATAGCTGCATATGACGCAAATGAAAAAGTAAACGTAATGAATGTTGCCTGGGGACAGATCTGCGATATGGATAAGATCATCCTTTTCATCGGAGAAGGCAAAAAGACCTGGTTAAATATCAAGGAAAGCAAGGCATTCACCGTAGCACTTGCTGACGAAGCGCATGTAGACGTGGCAGATTTCTTCGGAATCGCTTCCGGCAATAAAATCGATGACAAATTTGAGCGTACCGGATATCACGCTGTAAAAAGTGATAAGGTACACGCTCCGATCATCGAAGAATTTCCTGTTGTAATGGAGTGTGAGCTTTTGGAATTCGTCGATACGGAGCACATCTCAGGAATCGTTGGCAAAATCGTCAATGTAAAAGCTGAGGAATCTGTTCTCTCCGAAAATGGAAAGGTAGATCCGAAAAAACTGCAGGCTCTGATGTTTGATCAGTTCCAAAGTGGATACTATTCTACCGGAGAGCGCGTTGCTACCGCCTGGAAAGCCGGAGCGGGATTGATGAATAAATAATTTCACCTAAAAAGAGGACATCTCACTTTTTCTCAAAGTGATGTCCTCTTTTCTTATTTCATCTATACATACAAACAGGTATTTATACCACTTCAATCACAGCTTCTCCGCGGGAATGTTCTCCTTCTGCTTCCACACGGATTGTTCCGGTTTCTGGCGCATAGACGACCGCCTGTGCCCTTCCATAATATGTCGTAAATTTTCCTGTATCATAAGCCTCTGTGGTACATGGATCTGCACTTCCAAATCCCAGAAGCACGCCTCCCTTTACCCTGCAGGTCAGCTGCTCATCAGCTGCCGACTCTACCACGCCATTTGCGCCTTTGACAGAGATATCCACATAGACAATATCTCCTGCTTTCACCTGCTTCTCTTCCGGGCAAACCGAAATCCGCTTTTCCCCCTCTGCCGAAAAGAGTCTGCTTCTTCCGATTTCTTTTCCCTGCGCGTCGTATTGGATGGCACATAAGCTTCCGGACTTATATTTTACAGAGAACAATGCCTTACACTGCTTCAGCTTCTTTTTGCCGATCAGTTTGTTATTCAGATACAATTTTACCGTCGCACCGTTTCCGTAAACCTCTACGATCGTCTTATTCCCTTCACAGCCTGACCAGGACCAGCTTTCTATCGCATTCGTCCCTCTCCAGACTGACTTGCTGACACGTACTCCCGGATGATTTGCCGGTCTGACTCCGATGACTGGTTTACTATTTTTCTCCCAGATGACTGCCGCATACCGACATGAAGCATCTGGATTTCCAAGAATATCGATCACCCCGGCACCTCCGAGCAGCCACGGATATGGACGGTTAAACGGCATACCTCTGGTATAGCTCCACGCTCCGATTCCTGCTTCACCAAGATAATCCCATGCTGTCCACATAAAATCACCGATCAGATACGGATATTCTTTTACCATTTTCCAGTTTTTCCAGATATCCTGTGGAAAAGTCTCGCTTCCAAACACAATTCTCTCCGGATGTGCTTTCCCTTCCAGCGGATATCTTCCGGAGCCGTAATTATAACCTGCTATATCCAGACGATCCAGGAACGGACTGGAGATCGCATCCACCTTTTCGGAATTTCCGCCCTTATTCATGCCGCTTCCGATGAACGAAGCCATAATATTAAACGCCAGGCTGTTATTGCTTTCTTTCTTTTGTTCTTTGGATGAGGATGTCGTATTTGTCTCGCCATCCTGATAAATCCCCTGCCCCTTTGCAGCTCTGCCCATCACCATCAGATTGGTTCCACAGGTAACCGGACGAGTATGGTCATGACTGTGTATGCATTCTATCATAGCACTTCCAACCTGAAGTCCCTTCTTTTCACAAGGTTCTGCAACCTCATTTCCGATCGAATACAGAATGACCGAAGGATGATTATAATCTCTCTCGACCATGGCAGTCGTATCCGCTTCCCACCATGCTTCAAAATCACATCCATAATCATATTTATTTTTTCGGTTGTACCAGGTATCAAAGGTTTCATCCATAACATACATTCCCAGTTCATCACACGCTCTCAGCATTGCTTCACTGGCAGGATTATGAGAGCTTCGGATGGCATTAAATCCAGCTTCTTTCATGATCTTCACACGTCTTCTCTCACTTTTTTCCCAGCTTGCCGCTCCCAGGATCCCATTGTCATGATGGACACAGCCGCCTCTCAGAAGCGTCGCTTTTCCATTTACAAAAAATCCCTTCGTACTCCAGGAAAGCTTACGGATACCAAACCTCTCTTCTGCTGTATCCAGTATTTTTTCGCCCTCTTCAAGTATGATCTTAGCAAGATAAAAATTCGGAGATTCCTCATCCCAGAGCCTTGCCTCTGGCAGCTCGATCTCTGCTACAGCAGTCGCTTTTTCATTCCCTGATTGCGCAGCATTTACCTTTACAAACTTTTCTGCTATGGTAGTTTCTCCGTCCTGTATCTGCATACGGACACCATATTCTTTCGCACTGTCAATTCCTTCCAGCTTTCCTTCTATCCTTATCTTTGCCGGTTTGCAGGACAGCGTCGTGATTTTTACCCCTTGATAACTAATATGTGTCCTCTCAGACAGATACAGATTCACCGGACGGTAAATTCCACTTCCTGTATACCACCGGCTGTTCGGAAGCTTCGAGTTATCTGCAATTACAGTCAGAAGATTCTTCTCCCCATAGTTCGCATTCTCATCTAATCGTACCAGAAACGGAACATAACCATACGGTCTTTCATAAAGCTTTTTCCCATTCAGAAAGACCTCTGCGTTTTTGTATACGCCCTCAAACTCTACCGCCAGATATTTCTCCTTCCACTCTGCCGGAATAAAGAATTTTTTCTCATAGGTATATATCCCTCCCGGAAAATATCCGTGCGCACTGCCCCCTGCTGCATCTGCAGTTCTCTTTTCATGGATCATCGCATCATGCGGCACGATCACAGACGTCCCATTACATGTCCAGTTTTCAGTAAATGCTGCTTTTTTCATTATTTCACCCCGTTTGTTAATCTACGATATTACTCTTGGCATAAAAGCCTCTTGTTTTTCCATCAATCACTGCAGTATCTGTGATCACAAATTTTCCGGTGAGCTGTATCTCTTCCGATGAACCACCCACTCCAACCGTGATTTCTCCGGCTTCCACGATCCACTGCATATGCGAATCTAAAAATGCCGTCTGATCGGTATTCATAGAAAAATGAATTCGTTTGCTCTCTCCTGCTTTGATAAAGACTCTGCAAAATCCTGCCAGCTCCTTCGCAGGTCTTATCATGCTTGCCACTTCATCTGTAAAATATAGCTGTACGACTTCCTCTCCATCTCTTTTTCCTGCATTAGTAAGTGTACAGAACACATCAACCTTTCCCCGGCTGTCGGTCTCTTCTGTAACAGAAAGATCCGAATAAGTAAACTCTGTATAGCTCTTTCCTTCGCCAAAGTAAGCAAGCGGTATTGCCGAAAAGAACATCCACGGTCTTGCCTTTCCCATTTTGCTGTGTGTCTTATCGATCAGACTGCCAAAAAAGACATCAGTAACCCCATCCAGCAGTTTACTCACCATCATAAGCGTTCCTACAACGCCTGCATTTAATCCGACAGAATCTGTCAGATACAGCATCATAAACGATGAAACCAGCATATAAAAGAAATTCGATCCAAAGTCCCCCGAACCATATGCTATTTTCTTTGGAACTGATAAATATTTTTTGTTTGCTTCATTCTCCATCCGTATCTCTCTCCTTTTTTTCATGATCATTTCAGTTTTCTCTTCTACAAAAGGTTTCCGGAATACACTTTTATAGTTATGCAATCAAAATTGGTTCACTGAACCAATTATTGATATGCTTGGCAATAAAAAACATCCATTGGATACGATTATCATAACCGTATCCAATGGATGTTTCTGTCATATATGTTGCTTTTTTATCATTTATGTCTGTTTGCTTAAAAAATGTATTTTTTTATTCTGTTTCCGATATTCGGACGGAGAAATCCCGTTTTTCTTTTTAAACTCTCTGCCAAAATGACTCTGTGATGAAAAACACAGATAATCTGCAATGTAAGAAATCGAAGCCTCAGAATATTTCAGCATATTCTCAGCCGCTCGGATTCGTATCAGAATGCTATACTGTGAAATGCTCATCCCAACCTGTTCAGAAAATTTTCCGGACAAATAGGTTCTGTTTACCCCTATCTGTTTTGCCAGTTCTTCCACCGTGATTCTTTTATGGAAATTTTGTGTCAGATAATCCTTGCACTGTTCGACATAATTTGAATTTTTCTTCTCTTTCTTCCGTTCCTGAACCATTTTCACATAGGTTCGCTGTATCTCAGAAGAGAGCTGATACATCTCTTTCTGTGTTTTACACTTTTCCAGCCTTTGATAAAACACATCGCTCACCGCATAAGCTTCTGTCGGCGATACGCCTCCTTCCATTGCTGCCCGTGAGATCAACGCAAGTCCTGCCGCAACCATATACTCCGCCTGCTTAAGGCCTCCCTCAGCCAGCTTTCCAATTTCATCATACAGATGCAGCTTGTCATACATCGGACCTTTGAAATAATCACTATCTCCTCTTTTTATCGCATCGTAGTATTTTTTTCATATTCATATGTTACATGCTTTCGTTCATTTTCTGAAGAATCAAATTTATAGTTAACCAGTTCCCCCTCTATTTCGCTTTTCTTACCTGTTTCAATCCGACTTAATTCCATCAGCTCTGCTTCACTTATTTCAAGACCACACAGAGAAAAAAGAGACATAGACAAAATACCGGCAAGTTTCATGATCGACATTCTGGGGATATTCAATTTACGCTGCGAAAGCTGATGTCTGCGCCTGTAATGATACAGTCCGCTTTTTTCTTCCTTATCCGTCGCCAGATCACCGGTCCTCCGATATAAAAATTGTTCTCTGCATCAGAAAATGCCATGTAAGCCACCCAGCCGTCTTCTATCGTAAGGACAGGCGCCCTTTTTTCTTCATACATCTTACGCAGATTTTCTTCTAAATACGGATCTGTCAAGAACGGATCCTCTTCATTTTCTCCGATGCCGATAACTTCCGGTATATCTTTCTCGGCATAATAAATGTGCGAGGAAATCTTACTATTTACATAGAGTCTCTCCGCCCAGAATCGTGTCTTATCCATCTTCCTTACTCCATCACTTCATTTCTCATATAGTAAAAAAGAAGCCCCACACAAGGACTCCTTCTTCAAGTAGCGGGAACTGGATTTGAACCAGCGACACCGCGGGTATGAACCGCGTGCTCTAGCCAACTGAGCTATCCCGCCATATTCAATTATGCAACTTTC
>NZ_JAQEKS010000012.1:39215-94582 GCF_027679115.1 Coprococcus sp. TM115-187
ATGTTTGTCCGTCTCACAACCGACTTTGTTATTATACAATTATAATCACTGAAATGTCAACTGTTTTTTTACTTTTTTTGACACTTTTTTTAACAGATTTTTACCCTTCCTAAGCAAAAGCCCCCGGAATTTACTTCCGGGGACTTTTGGTTTATATTTTTACATAGAGGATATGTCTTATACAATTCCCTGAGCCTGCATTGCGTCTACAACTTTTTCAAATCCGGCAATGTTAGCACCTACTACATAGTTTCCTTCTGCTCCGTAACGTTTTGCTGCGTCTGCTGCGTTGTGGCAGATATTTACCATGATGTTCTGAAGTTTTGCATCAACTTCTTCGAATGTCCAGCTGAGACGTTCGCTGTTCTGTGACATCTCAAGTGCTGATGTGGCAACACCACCTGCATTAGAAGCTTTACCAGGTGCAAATAATACACCGTTCTCCTGCAGATACTGTGTAGCTTCCAGTGTGGTAGGCATGTTAGCTCCTTCTGCTACTGCGAAGCATCCGTTTGCAACAAGCTGTTTTGCATCTTCCAGATGAAGTTCGTTCTGTGTTGCACAAGGAAGAGCGATATCAACTTTTACTGACCATACACCACGTCCTTCATGATATTCTGAATTTGGACGGTAGTTCTTGTATTCTGTAAGTCTTGCTCTCTTCACTTCTTTGATTTCTTTCAGTGCTGCAACATCGATTCCTTCCGGATCATAAACCCATCCAGTAGAATCGCTGCATGTTACAACTTTGGCACCCATCTGCTGTGCTTTTTCGATTGCGTAGATTGCAACGTTACCTGCTCCAGAAACAGCAACTGTCTTGCCAGCGATGTCTTTTCCTGCAAGTTTGAGCATCTCGCGTGTAAAATACAGAAGTCCGTATCCTGTAGCTTCTGTACGTGCAAGGGATCCACCGTAGCTGAGTCCTTTACCTGTAAGAACACCTTCTGATAATCCACGGATTCTCTTGTACTGACCGTACATATATCCGATCTCTCTTGCACCTGTTCCGATATCTCCGGCCGGTACATCTGTGTCTGCTCCGATATATTTGCAAAGCTCTGTCATAAAGCTCTGGCAGAATGCCATAACTTCACGATCTGATTTTCCTTTCGGATCGAAATCTGATCCACCTTTACCTCCACCGATCGGAAGACCTGTCAGAGAGTTTTTGAAGATCTGTTCGAATCCAAGGAATTTGATAATTCCGATATTTACTGAAGGATGAAGACGCAATCCTCCTTTATATGGTCCAATTGCACTGTTAAACTGTACACGGTATCCTGTATTAACCTGAACCTGACCTTTATCATCTACCCACGGTACGCGGAATTTGATCTGTCTTTCCGGCTCAACAAGTCTTTCAAGAAGAGCGTCTCTTCTGTATTCTTCTTCATGAGCTTCTACAACTGCACGAAGAGATTCCAGAACCTCTTTTACTGCCTGATGAAATTCTGGTTCATCTGGGTTTTTCTTTACTACAAGTTCAATTACTTCATCAACATAAGACATACTACTCAATACCTCCTGAATGTTCTTTTACAAAAATGTGACTTTGCACACTTCTTTGCTAAAAAAAGAGGGACAAACAAATGTCTGTCCCTCCGGAACACCTTTGTTCTTTAACAGAGTAAAGCATTCAGGCGCCTGTGTCAAGATTTTTTTTGCATATTTTTCAATTTTTATGAATTTCCACTACATTTTTGTTTCAAATACAGCTGATTTTCATTTTTTTTCTTGATACTTCTTCTCTTTTTTGCAAGTTTGTGTCGACAATCTTGCATTTTCGTCTCATTCGAAGCATTTTATTCCAGATTTCCCGTCTTATTTGAAATATTTCACACCGGATTCAAAGATCTTCATATCCTGCTCACCATAAATATTGATTGCCACGGAATCTGCACGACGTTCTGAATGTGCCATCTTACCAAGCACACGGCCATCCGGACTTGTGATACCTTCAATTGCGCGATAAGAGCCATTGACGTTCCATTCTTCGTCCATAGATACATTTCCGTCAAGGTCACAGTACTGTGTTGCAACCTGTCCGTTTGCAAAGAGCTTGTCGAGCCATTCTTCACTTGCAACAAAACGTCCCTCTCCGTGGGATGCCGGATTGGTGTAAACTCCGCCAAGCTCTGCCCCCTGCAGCCATGGTGACTTGTTGGTAACAACTTTCGTGTAAACCATCTTGGAAATATGGCGTCCGATGGTATTGTAGGTCAGTGTCGGAGAATCCGGTGTCTGTCCCACAACTTCTCCGTAAGGAACCAGACCAAGTTTAACCAGTGTCTGGAATCCGTTACAAATACCAAGTACAAGACCATCTCTTTCGTTCAGAAGTTTTTCTACTGCTTCTTTGAGTTTTGCATTCTGGAATGCAGTTGCAAAAAATTTTGCTGAACCATCTGGTTCGTCACCAGCTGAGAATCCACCCGGGAACATGATGATCTGGGATTTTGCAATTTCTTTTTCAAATGTATTCACAGAATCTACGATATCTGCTGCATCCATGTTACGGAATACTTTTGTGATGACCTTTGCACCTGCTCTTTCAAATGCTTTTGCACTGTCATATTCGCAGTTTGTTCCCGGGAATACCGGGATAAATACGGTCGGCTGTGCAATCTTGTGTCCGCAGATCACAATGTCTTTTGTGTCATACAGTGGAGATTCTACCTTTTCATCAGAAGCTTCGTCAGATACCGTACGGAATACCTGTTCCAGAGTTCCTGTCCATGCATCTTCTGCTTCTTTCAGTGTGATTTCTGTATCTCCAAATGCGAATTTCGCATCATCTGTCACTTCACCGATCACAGTGTAAGAAATGGAGAGTTCTCCTACCTTGTCTGCCGGAACTTCTGCTACGATGTCACCGAATGCAGGTGCAAAAAGTTCTCTTGCATCCATGCTGTGTTCGATCTTCACACCCATTCCGTTACCGAATGCCATCTTACTGACAGCTGCGATCACTCCATGGCGGTCAAGTGCGTAAGCCGATACAATCTTTCCGTTGTGGATATCATCAGCGAACTTACCGTACTGATCCATTACCTGTTCATATACCGGAAGCTCATATTCATCTTTTTCAATCTTCATCCATACAAGTTTATTACCTGCTTTTTTCAGTTCCGGAGTAATGATATCTCCTTCTTTGGCAATGTCAACTGCAAAGGATACCAGTGTCGGCGGTACATCGATATGTTCAAATGTTCCGGACATGCTGTCCTTTCCTCCGATTGACGGAAGTCCGTAAGCAATCTGTGCCTTATATGCACCAAGCAGTGCTGCAAATGGCTGACTCCATCTTTCCGGATCCTCTGTCATTCTGCGGAAATATTCCTGGAATGTAAAACGGATCTTGCTGTAATCTCCACCACAAGCCACGATCTTAGCCATAGACTCTGTGACAGCATAGACAGCTCCGTGATACGGACTCCAGCTTGACAGATACGGATCAAATCCATAACTCATCATCGTAACGGTATCGCATTTACCATGCATAACCGGAAGCTTTGCAACCATACTCTGCGTCTCTGTCATCTGGTATTTTCCACCGTGAGGCATGAAAACCGAGCCTGCTCCGATGGATCCGTCGAACATCTCAACCAGACCTTTCTGCGAGCATACATTCAGATCTTTCAGAGTATCCAGCCATTTTTCTTTTACATCGCCAACCTCAACCTGTTTCTTAAGGATGGTATCTTCTCTTGAAGGAATATCAACTTTAACCGTTGTCTCCTGGTGTGCACCGTTGGTGTTCAGGAAGGCACGGGAAATATTTACAATCTCTTTTCCTCTCCATGAAAGAACAAGTCTCGGATCTTCGGTAACAACTGCAACCTTTACCGCCTCCAGATTCTCTTCTTTTGCATAGCCAAGGAATTCATCTACATCCTTCGGATCTACCACAACAGCCATACGCTCCTGGGATTCAGAAATTGCAATCTCTGTTCCGTCAAGACCTGCATATTTTTTCGATACTTTGTCCAGATTGATCTGAAGACCATCTGCAAGTTCTCCGATTGCAACAGATACTCCGCCTGCTCCGAAGTCATTACACTTCTTGATCAGCTTGCTGACTTCTTCTCTGCGGAACATTCTCTGGATTTTACGTTCGGTCGGCGCATTACCCTTCTGAACCTCAGCTCCACATGTCTCGATAGATTCTTCGGTATGAACTTTGGAAGAACCGGTTGCTCCACCACAGCCATCACGTCCGGTACGTCCGCCAAGAAGAATGATGATATCTCCCGGATCCGAATTTTCACGGATAACTGCACGTCTCGGAGCAGCACCCATAACCGCACCGATCTCCATTCTCTTTGCCACATAATCCGGATGATAGATCTCTTTTACCAGTCCGGTTGCAAGTCCGATCTGATTACCATATGAGCTGTATCCATGTGCTGCACTACGCACCAGTTTCTTCTGCGGCAGTTTTCCTTTCATCGTCTCTTTTACAGATACGGTCGGATCTGCTGCACCTGTTACACGCATTGCCTGGTATACATAAGTACGTCCTGACAGCGGGTCACGGATTGCTCCACCAAGGCAGGTAGCTGCACCACCAAATGGTTCGATCTCGGTCGGATGGTTGTGCGTCTCGTTCTTGAAGTTGACAAGCCACTCTTCTTCCACACCATCTACTTCAACCGGGACAACGATACTGCAGGCATTGATCTCATCGGATTCTTCCTGATCCTGAAGTTTGCCTTCTTTTTTCAGCTTCCGCATTGCCATCAACGCAAGATCCATCAGGCATACAAATTTGTCTTCGCGTCCTTTAAAGATCTCACTGTGTGTCTGAAGGTATTCTTTATAAGTATCTTCCATCGGCTTTCTGTAATCGCCATCACCGAAGGATACTTCTGTAAGTTCTGTTGAGAATGTAGTATGACGGCAGTGGTCAGACCAGTAAGTATCCAGAACACGGATCTCTGTCATAGATGGATCTCTGTGTTCCTCCCCTTTGAAATAATTCTGGATGTGCTGGAAATCCTTGAATGTCATAGCAAGTCCAAGAGAACTGTATAACTCTTTCAGTTCCGCTTCCGGCATATCTTTGAATCCGTCAAAAATCTTTACATCTGCAGGTTCCTCGAATTTCGTAACCAGTGTCTCCGGTTTTTCAAGCCCTGTCTCTCTGGAATCCACCGGATTGATGCAGTGTGCCTTGATAGCTTCCATCTCTTCTTCGCTGATCTCACCTTCGATCACATAAGTGGTCGCTGTCTTGATAACCGGCAGCTCATCCTCTTTGATAAACTGTACGCACTGAACAGCAGAATCTGCTCTCTGGTCAAACTGTCCAGGAAGAAATTCTACAGAAAAAATGTGGTCACTTTCTTCGCGCGGGAAGTCCTCTCTGTAAAGCACATCTACCGGTGGTTCTGCAAACACACCGTTGCATGCTCTTTCAAATGTTGCATCAGAAAGATTTTCCACATCATAGCGGATCAGTACACGTACATTCTTCACCGTCTTAATTCCAAGATAACTCTTCACCTCATGGCGAAGTTCTTTAGCCTGTACTGCAAATTCTGGTTTTTTCTCCACATATACACGTTTTACGCCCATAATTTCCTCCATTAGCTTTGGTAGTAATATTGAAACCGCATGCCTTGATCCGGCATAACGGCAGTTTCCTCGATTTTTATTTTACCACATCACCTTTTATAAGTACAATAAATATAACTAAATCTTTTTATAAGTATATCTTATTTATTACAATTAACGTGAACCGCATCTCTTATTTATCTTTTTCTGAACAATACTGCAGACAAAAGATACGATTAAAAACACAGCAAAAATACTTCCGATCCTCATCACCATATCATAGAAAAAGCCCTCCGGTAGCATCCGGATCATATAGTCTTCTGCCGGATCAAGGATCCATAAGTTATTGTTAAAGAAAATATGATGAAAGATCACGAAATATTTGTTAAAGTCTCTTGAGAACAGAAATCCTGCCACCGCGGTAAGTGCCAGAAATACCGCCAGCACCCGCTGATACATCTGCGGGATCAGTCTCTTCCAGTCTGCTTTCATAAGCACAAGTGCCGCCATTGAAAAAAGCAGTACAAGGATCGCTCCCCGCCGGATTGCAAGTCCGCCAAGAAAAAGCCCCTGCACATCTGCCATATGAAGCCGGTCCTTCTCATTGAAAAAATCCTGTATATTTCCTTCCACTTCCGTCTCAATACTCAGTTTCTTCTCGTTGCCCCGCAAATAAGACATCATGAATTTTGTCACCTTCATAATATCCGGCATCTCCATATAAAGTTCATCCGCTACCTTATATTTTTCATATTCTTTTTCATAAAAATTCCAGTCTCCGTATGCACCGATCTCAAAACTGCTGATCAGCAGGATCACGATCAGTGAAATACTCGGCAAAATCGCCAGGATTTTATGCAGCCATTTCTTTTTTGCCATCCTTTTTCTCCTTCTCTTTTTTGTCTATAGTTTAGCAACCCTGTCTTCATTTGTCAAAAATGGTTTTCTCTTGAAATTTTATTTTTTATCACTTATAATACTAATAGGTTTTATAAGGAGGACTAATAATGGATATCAACTATGAATTATATAAAGTATTTTATTATGTTGCAGACACGCTCAGCTTTTCTGAGGCTTCCAAGCAGCTCTTTATTTCACAGTCCGCTGTCAGCCAGTCCATTAAAGCACTGGAAAAGAAACTGGATCAGGTTCTTTTCATCCGAAGCACAAAAAAAGTTCAGCTCACCCCGGAAGGTGAGATCCTTCTGCGTCATATCGAACCGGCGATCAATCTGATCAAGCGCGGGGAATCCCAGATCATGGAAACAGCCTCTACCGGCGGTCAGATCCGCATCGGTGCCAGCGACACCATCTGCCGGTATTTTCTGGTCCCTTATCTGGAACGTTTCCACAAAGCTTTCCCTAACGCACATATAAAAGTGACCAATGCCACTTCGATCAAGTGTACGGAACTTCTTGAGAACGGTCAGGTAGATCTCATTGTCGCTAACTATCCGAACGTTTACCTTGGCAGTCTTGCCTCCTTCCGAAAGATCCGTGATTTTCACGATGTCTTTATCGCAAACCAGTCCTTTGCGGAACTGCAGGGGAAAAAGCTTTCCCTCAAAGAACTGCAGCGTTATCCGATCATCATGCTGGACAGAAAAAGTACAACCAGTGAATTTCTGCATTCTCTCTTCCAGCAGCATCAGTTGGATCTGGTTCCTGAAATCGAGCTGAGCAGCAACGATCTTCTGATCGATCTCGCACGGATCGGACTTGGCATCGCTTTTATTCCGGACTACTGTGTACCAAAGAATTCCGACCAACTCTTTGTCGTCCAGACCGAAGAACAACTTCCAAAGCGTCAGCTGGTTGCCGCATGGAACGGACATGTTCCGGTTTCCCGCGCGACACAGGCATTTCTGGATTACTTTAATGCATAAAAAGTTTCTTAATTATCCGTCTGTTTTTCCCAGAACAGACGGATTTTTTCTTCCACAATGTCTAACCGGCATCTTTCACAGTCCGCCCATTCTTTCGGGAAAATCTCTTTCCCCTTCTCCCTCTGAAAACGCTCATCCAGAAGAAGTATCACTCCGCGGTCATCCTCTGTGCGGATCACCCTTCCTGCCGCCTGCAAAACCTTGTTCATCCCCGGATACCGGTAAGCATAGTCAAACCCGTAAAGTCCCTTCTGGTCAAAATAGCTTTTCAGGATTTCCCGCTCATTGCACACCTGCGGCAGCCCTGTTCCGATGATCAGTGTCCCGATCAGCTTCTCATTTGTCAGATCGATTCCTTCTGAGAAAATCCCGCCAAGAACTCCAAAACCGATCAGACTTTTCTCTCTTCCCATTTCAAATGCACGCAGGAAATTTTCCCGTTCTTCTTCATCCATGTGCTTCTGCTGAATAACCAGTTCCATCTCTTCTTCATCTGATGCAAGAAGCTGTGTAAATTCCTGATACACATCTTCCATAAACCGGTAAGACGGGAAAAAGATCAGATAATTCCCCATTTTTGCTTTCACTACCCGGAAAATGTATGTCGCATATCGTTGATACATTTCCCTGGAACGCATGGCGTAACGGGTACTCACATCCACACCATTCATAAGCAGTCTCTTCTTTGTATCAAACGAAGAATCAATGTAGACCGCATAGTTGTCTTTTTCCGTACTCAGAAGTCTTTTGTAATACTGGATTGGCAGAAGTGTTGCCGAAAAGAATACAGCACTGTTCCCCTTATCCAGACATTTCTGCAGATTTGCCGCCGGGTTAACACAAAACAACTTCAGAACAAATCTTCCATTCTCCTGATACTCCGTATAGACGACATAGTTCTCATCCAACCCATCATATATATTCAGGAAAGACCTCACTTGAAAATAAAAATCCAATACGGTTTCCCGGACTTCTTTATCCACACATTCCTCCAGATACCGGTCTGTCTCAGATAGTACATTCATAAGCTGGATTCCAAAATGCGAAATATTGTCCAGCACTTTATAGTTTTCACACTCTTTTTTCATTGCCAGAAGAATCTTATTGCATGCCTCCAGTCTTTTTGCAAACCGCGGTGCTTCTCCCTTTACCAGTTTCTTCACCGCAAGAAAGTCCTCCTTGCATAACTCTGCACTGTACATCTGCCGTCCACGTTCTACCAGATTGTGTGCCTCATCGATCAGAAACAAATATCCTCCAGCGCCACCTTCTGCAAAGAAACGTCTGAGCCGGGCATCCGGGTCAAACACATAATTATAATCGCAGATCACACCATCCACCCAGGTCGACACATCCAGTGCCATTTCAAATGGACAGACCTTATGCTTTCTTGCCTGCGCTTCCAACACTTCCCGGCTCATCACATCTTCCCGCATCAAAAGCTCATAGACCGCGTCATTTACCCGGTCAAAATGCCCTTTGGCATATGGGCAGTCATCCGGATTGCAGCTTGTCTCCTCACAGAAACAGATTTTTTCTTTTGCCGTTAAAGTGATCACCTTGAACTTCAGATTCTGTTCCCGTAAGGTTTCAAATGCCTGCTCCGCCACCGTCCGGGTGATTGTCTTTGCCGTCAGATAAAAAATCTTCTCACCCAGTTCTTCTCCAACCGCTTTCACTGCCGGAAATACCGTTGAAATCGTCTTCCCCACTCCGGTTGGTGCCTGGATGAACAACTTTTTCTTCCGAAGAATCGTCCGGTAAACAGATACCGCAAGATCTCTCTGCCCTTTACGATATGGAAACGGAAATTCAATCCCTTTAACAGATGCATTTCTTGCCTTTCTCCATTCAATCTGGAACTTTGCCCATTTTTCATACTGTCGGATCACTTCATCGAACCAGACTTTCAGTTCATTACTCCGATAAGAATACTGAAACCTTTTCACCTCTTCCGTCTCCATCTGGCAATAGGTCATCTGTACCCCGATCTCATCCACCCCTTCCTGTTCTGCTACCATGCTGGCATAACATTTTGCCTGTGCCAGATGAATGCCTGCCGGCTCCTGCACCCGGTCAAGTTCCCGCAGAACACCCTTGATCTCATCTACCATGACCTGCTCTTTTGTATGAATCAGTCCGTCGGCACGTCCTTCTATTTTCAAAGTAAACCCATCACAGACGATCTCTGTCTTAAGAGGTACCTCCGCCTGATAATCCGATCCCATCTGTCTCTGGATCTTCCGGTGAATCCGGCTTCCCATCTGCATATTCTCCGGATCTTGTCCGCCTCCTGTTCGATTGTCAATATTCCCTTCTCTTAAAATAAACTCCACAAGGTTTCGCACCGAAATCCGGATCATCGGGAGATTCTCGTCCATGTTCTTTCTGCCTCCGCTTTTTGCTACCTGTTATCATACCATAAACACATGTTCCTTGCCAATTGTATCCGTCCTGTCATGATATGGCTTTTCACATTTTCCGTGCCTCTATAACTAAAAAGCCCCGGCGATCATCACCTCGCCGGAGCTTTCTTCTTAATTGAACTTGTCAATGATGTTTTTAAGATACTGGTTGTCTGCCTCATAGAACTTCTCCTGTTCTACAATTTCGGCAAGTTTCGGATCGATCGGCATCTTTCCGAGTACTTCTACCCCAAGTTTTTCTGCAATCTCGTCAATGTGGCTTTCCCCAAATACAGATATTTTCTTTCCACAGTCCGGACATTCCAGATAACTGTAGTTTTCCACCAGTCCGAGAACCGGTATGTTCATCTTCTTTGCCATATTGTAAGCTTTCTCTACGATCATCTGTACCAGATCCTGTGGCGAAGTCACAATCACAACGCCGTCTACCGGAAGTGACTGGAATACCGTAAGAGGAACATCCCCTGTTCCCGGCGGCATATCAACAAATAAGAAATCCAGATCTCCCCACATTACATCAGTCCAGAACTGGGTTACTACTCCTGCGATCACCGGTCCTCTCCAGATGACAGGATCTGATTCGTGTTCCAGAAGCAGATTGACCGACATGATCTTCGTGCCGTCTTTTGCAACGCACGGGAACATTCCCGCCTCGCTTCCGACTGCACTTCCATGCACTCCATACATCTTCGGGATAGATGGTCCTGTGATATCCGCATCCAGAATACCAACTGAATATCCCTGCTGTACCATCATACGTGCAAGAGATGCTGTCACCATTGATTTGCCGACTCCACCTTTACCGCTGACTACTCCAATTACTTTTTTTACCTGTGAATACGGATTTGCCGGTGCTTTCAGATCTTTCTTCGCACTGCTGCATGAACCCGCATGCGCACAGGAAGAACACGATTCCGGCGAACATCCGCTGTTCTGCTCTTCTGCCATAACGCCATCCTCCTAATTTTCAGGATTTATAAATCCTATTCTTCTACTGCTGCTATCACTTCAATTTCGCAAAGAAGGTTCTTTGGAAGTGTCTTAACAGCAACACAGCTTCTGGCTGGTTTTGATGTGAAATATTTCGCATAAACTTCGTTAAATGCGGCAAAATCTCCCATATCAGCAAGGAAACAGGTTGTCTTTAATACTTTGTCAAAAGAAGTTCCTGCTTCTTCAAGGATTGCTCCGATGTTCTTACATACCTGGTCAGCCTGTCCTTCGATGGTATCAGCTTCTACAGTATCTGTAGCCGGATTGATCGCAATCTGTCCTGCTGAATAAAGGATTCCCCCATGTACATATCCCTGGGAATACGGTCCAAGTGCTTTTGGTGCTTTTTCTGTTGATACTAATTTCATGTTGCAAATCTCCTTTTCAAATATATTCTTTCTATATCATATCACATCTGCCTCAAAATTCCAAATTTATTTTCGCATACAATGTTATGACAGCTCTGCTTTTTCTCTCGTCACATTCTGAATCCATTTATAGCTTCGGTAGCGCATGACTGTGATCGGTACTTTGATCACCTCATCACTCATCAGAAGGATATAAACAACCTGCACCGGCGCATGAAAGACAAAGGCAGCGATCATACCCAGCAGAATAGAGCATCCCCACATGGTAGACACATCCAGGATCAGACCAAACCTGGTATCTCCTCCTGCCCGGAATACACCCACCACAAGTGTCGTATTGATCGCCTGGCAGAGTGTAAAGTAAGACATAACAAAAAACATAAAATAAAGATACCCCTGCGCTTCCTGTGAGAGTGTCATCACATGATTTGCAATCGGAGCAGCTATCAGAATGATGCCGCCTCCTACCGCACCAGTAATAATACTCAGCCACAAAAATCTTTTTCCATACTCTTTTGCCAGATGAAACTCTTTTGCACCGATGGTCTTACCAAGATAAATGGCAGTCGCATTGGATACACCAAAGGCAACCACCGTTGCCAGCTGTCTTGCAACCTGCGCCACGGAATTTGCTGCCACCGCAGCACTTCCCAGATGACCGATCACTGCTGTATTCGCTGTAGAACCAAGTCCCCACATCATTTCATTCAAGATCACCGGACTCGCATAAATCAGAAAGTCTTTTAGAAGCACCTTGTCGATCTTACGCATATAGACCGGGTGAAATCTAACGTCATGGTTTTTTACTTTTGCATACCAGATTACAATGATAAGTTCTACGATCCTTGCTGTCAGAGTTCCGATTGCCGCACCCATAATTCCCATCTTCGGTAAACCAAATAAGCCAAAAATAAGAAGCGCATTTACCAGGACATTACAAACTAGTGACGCGCTGTAAACAACCGTTGCGATCACAACCTGCTCGATACTCCGCATAATGTAAAGATAGACCTGCGTTGCCGCCATCAGAACATAGGAAAGCGCCACGATCCGCAAATATTTCACACCTTCTGCGATCACGGCCGGGTCACTGGTATAGATATGAAGCAGCACTTCCGGAATGATTTCCGCAACAATGGTAAAAAGAGCTGCACAGCTGACACCGATGGTCATTCCCATTCCAAGGATTTTTTCAATCGTCTGTGTATCTTTCTTTCCCCAGTACTGTGCAGTCAAAACCGTTGCACCTGATGTTGTACCAAAAAGGATCAGTGTCATGACAAACTGTATCTGCCCTGCAAGGGATGCACCTGAAAGAACTTTTTCGCTGACTCTTCCAAGCATCAGCACGTCTGCCGCCGTCACACCCACATTGATCAGATTCTGAAGTGCCATTGGGATTACAAGTGCGAACACTTGTCTGTAAAATTTTCTCTTATTTATTTCCATCTTATTTTCCTGCTGCTTTCCGAAAAATCTGGTATACATCTTCGGCAGTAAGTTCTTTGATTTTTGAAAGTTTTACGGTATCATTTAATGTCGCAGCCATAGAAAGTTCCCGCAGATCTTCCTCTGATACTTCTCCGATCTCCAGTTCCTTTAAATTTGTCGGCATATGAATCTCACGGAAATATTCTACAGTCCGGCGAATTCCCTCTTTTGCGGCTTTCGCCACATCTTCTTCCTCTACGCCCCATACTTTTTTTGCGTAATGCGCAAATCTTTCTTCATCGTTTTTATAGACATATTCTGCCCAGGATCCCCAGACAGCTGAAAGGGTTGCACCATGCGCCTTATCATATTTTGCACCAAGTGCATGTCCGAGCTTATGTACAGAAAAATCTTTTGCTCTTCCGAGACCTGTCAGACCATTATGGGAAAGGCTTCCTGCCCACATGATTTCACTCATGGCATCGTAATCTGTCGAATTCTCCAGACCTTTCTTTCCATTTTCAATCACAACCCGCAGAACTCCCTCTGCAATTTCATCTGTTATCTGATTTCTCGTATTTGGAATAAAATATCGCTCTAGTGTATGCATCATGATATCCACGATTCCGCACGCAATCTGATATTTTGGAAGCGTATAGGTAAGAACCGGATTCATAATCGCAAACTTCGGGCGGTTCAGGCTAGTGCTGATTCCTCCCTTTTTCCTTGTTTCTTCGTTTGTCAGAACTGCGGAATCGCTTGTTTCACTTCCTGCTGCCGCAATCGTAAGTACGCATCCTACCGGTGTCGATCTGGTAAGTATGATTTCACCTCCCCAGATTTCCTCCAGAGACCAGTCCGGGTTTGCCACACCATGGGCGATCGCCTTTGCTGTATCAATAGAACTTCCACCGCCTACTGCAAGAAGAAAATCCGCACCGAACTCAATTGCTTTCTCAACGCCTTCCTGTGCATATGCCATCCGGGGATTTGGCTTTACTCCGCCAAATTCCTCATAAGCAAGTCCTTCTTTTTCCAGTGCTTCTTCTACCTGCGCAAGAAGTCCGCTTTTCTTTACACTTCCATCGCCATATACGATAAACACACGGCTTCCGCCCCATTTCTTAACTTCTTTCCCAACTTCTGCCTGTGTGTTTTCTCCAAACAGGATTTCTGTCGGGGTATACTGTATAAACTTTTGCATTTTACCTCTCTCCTTAAAAAAATCCGAACCGTTCAATAAAGATTGCGGTTCGGACTAAATCTTTCAGTCTTATCTTATAACCATACTTTTCCGGTATGTTCGCCATTGATTACATAGTATACTGCATAATCTTCCGGTTTTACATAAAGCTCAATACTCTTGATCTCGGAAATTTTATGTTTCTGTTTTGTCCAGTCTTTTTTTACTGAAGCAATCATATCTTTTGTGTTTACTTCTTTTTCACCATACTGAAGAACAACTTCTGTTTTGATTTCTTTCTTTGCCGCAGATTTTTTTGCTGTTGTTTTTGGTGCTGCTTTCTTTACTTCTTTTGTAACTTTCTCTGCAGTTTTCTTCACTTCTTTTGCAGCTTTTTCAGCTGTTTCTTCTACTGTTTTTTTCACTTCTCCTGCAGCTTTTTTTACCTCCTGCGCTTTCTTTTCAACAGTAGCCTTTACTTCTTTCGGCTGTGCTTCTTTTTTAGCAGTTTCTTTTACTTCTTCTACTTTTTCGCTGACTTTATCTTCTGCTGCTTTAACTGCTGTTTTTACTTCTTCTTTAGTTTCTGCCGCTGCCTTTACCTCTGCTGCCTTTGTTTCTTTTATCTGTTTTTTCAGTGCCATATTGGTTTGCCCTCCTTAACCGCTAAGCCTTACTATTTTAAATCCGCAAAACTGACAATACGCTGTGTTATCATTTGCTCTTTGACATTATAGCATACTAAATGAAAAAAGTCACATTTTTTCATTTAATTTTACTTGCCTCCGTGTTATACTATAAAAAGACGAGAAAAGGAGGTACGTGTTATGGGTATTTTAGTAGCACTGATCGGTGTAGCAATCATCGCCGCTGTCGTTGTTGCTTCTTTCACTGCCGTTCTCGGAGGTGTCATCGGAGGAGAACTGGAAGACGAAGAAGAATAAAAAAAGGTGGCTGTGAAAAATTCAATCGAGTTTTTCACAGCCACCTTTTTATTATTCTTCAAATGTTTCTTTTAACTTATCCATGAACCCTTTTTTCTTAGCTTTACCCTTCGATTCAGAAGCCGGCTCTTCCTGGTTCAGTGTATTTCCTGTCAACTGATCAAAATGTCTAAGCACTTCTTTGGCTTCCGGACTTAATTTTTCCGGGGTCTGAATAACCAGCGTCACGTAATGATCACCTCTGACCTGAGGATTTCTCAAAGAAGGTACCCCTTTTCCTTTCAGGCGTACTTTTGTATCAGTCTTAGTTCCCGGTTTTACGGTATAGATCACATCACCATCAACCGTCTTGATTCGCACATCACCACCAAGTGCTGCCTGCGCAAACGAAATTGGTGCAGTTGAGAAAATATGAACATCCTGTCTCTGGAAGATTGGATGTCTGGAAACCGTAACTTCTACCAGAAGGTCTCCCCTCGGTCCGCCATTCACACCCGGTTCACCTTTCTCACGGATTCTTACGCTCTGACCATTGTCAATACCTGCCGGGATTGTGACTTTGATCTTCTTGCGGCTTGAAGTATAGCCTGTTCCACCACAGTCCGGACATTTCTCACGAATGATCTTACCCGTTCCATGACAGTCCGGACAGGTCTGCACATTCTGCACCGTTCCGAAGAACGACTGTGATGTATAAACAACCTGACCTTTTCCACCACATTTTGAACAGGTCTCCGGACTCGTTCCCGGTTTTGCTCCTGTTCCGTTACACTTTGTACATGGATCTTTCAGAACGATATCCAGTTCCTTCTCGCATCCAAAAATTGCTTCCTCAAATGTAATCCGGACACCTTTACGGATATTGGCGCCTTTCATCGGACCATTGTTCGCACGTCCGCCTCTTCTGCCACCGCCAAACAGATCACCGAAGATATCACCAAAAATATCACCAAAGTCTGCCCCGTTAAAATCAAAACCGCCATATCCACCGGCTCCGCCTGCACCGCCTTCAAACGCTGCATGACCAAACTGATCGTACTGACGCCGTTTGTCTGCATCACTCAGAACAGCATAGGCTTCAGAAGCCTCCTTGAACTTCTTTTCGGCTTCTGCATCTCCTGGATTCATATCCGGGTGATATTTTTTCGCCAAAGCTCTGTATGCTTTTTTCAGAGTCGCATCATCCGCATCTCGTGATACGCCCAGGATCTCATAATAATCCCTTTTTGCCTCTGCCATAATCCTACCTCACTTAGATATTTCTCAAAGTATTTTAATACAGAATGTACCCTGGCACATTCTCATGCCCGCGCCGGCTCTCTGCAACATCTTCTTTGCACATGCAGTTCACCTAACCGGAGGCTTTTTATGTCATAAAAACTATTTTTATTTATGATACATGAAATCTGCAAGACGGTATAATGCCGCCTTGCAGTTTCTCATCTTATCTTACGGATTAAACTTCTTTGTAATCTCCGTCAACTACGTCATCTCCGTTAAATCCTTCCGGAGCCGGTCCTGCTTCTGGTGCAGGTCCAGCCTGTGGTCCTGCCTGACCAGCCTGTGCGCCTGCCTGTTCGTAAACCTTTGTGAACAGTTTCTGAGCGCTTTCCATCAGTTTTTCTTTTCCTGCTTTGATTTCTGCAACCTGAGCATCTGTAAGTTCTTCTGTATTCGCTTTCGCAAGCAGATCTTTCAGAGCCTGTACGTCAGCTTCTACTGCTGCTTTGTCTGCTGCATCGATCTTATCTCCAACTTCGCCAAGTGCTTTTTCTGTCTGGAATACCATAGCGTCGGCATCGTTCTTAGCATCGATTGCTTCTTTACGTTTCTTATCCTGAGCTTCAAATTCAGCAGCTTCTTTTACAGCTTTGTCGATATCTGCATCAGACATATTAGATCCTGCTGTAATTGTGATGTGCTGTTCTTTTCCTGTTCCCAGATCTTTTGCAGATACATTTACGATACCGTTTGCATCAATATCGAATGTAACTTCGATCTGTGGGATTCCACGTGGAGCCGGCGGAATTCCATCCAGTCTGAACTGTCCAAGGGACTTGTTATCTCTTGCAAACTGTCTTTCACCCTGTACAACATTGATATCAACGGCTGTCTGGTTATCAGCTGCTGTAGAGAAGATCTGGCTCTTCTTTGTCGGGATTGTTGTGTTTCTCTCGATCAGTCTTGTAGCTACACCACCCATTGTTTCGATAGAAAGTGAAAGTGGAGTTACATCAAGAAGAAGGATGTCGCCTGCACCTGCATCTCCTGCAAGCTTACCACCCTGGATAGAAGCACCAAGTGCTACACATTCATCCGGGTTAAGAGATTTGCTTGGTTCTTTTCCTGTCAGACGTTTTACTTCTTCCTGAACTGCCGGGATACGTGTAGATCCACCAACAAGAAGTACCTGACCTAAGTCTGCTGCTGTAAGTCCTGCATCAGAAAGTGCACGTCTTACCGGTTCCTGTGTCTTTTCTACAAGGTCACGTGTCAGTTCATCGAATTTAGCTCTTGTAAGAGTCATATCAAAATGCTTCGGTCCTTCAGCTGTTGCTGTGATGAACGGAAGGTTGATGTTTGTTGTTGTTGCAGAAGAAAGTTCTTTCTTTGCTTTTTCAGCTGCTTCTTTCAGTCTCTGAAGTGCCATTCTGTCTGTTGACAGGTCTACGCCTTCTTTTGCCTTGAAATCTGCAAGCATATAATCTGTGATCTTCTGGTCGAAGTCATCTCCACCAAGTCTGTTGTTACCAGCTGTAGAAAGAACTTCGATAACGCCGTCACCAATCTCGATAACAGATACATCAAATGTACCACCACCAAGGTCGTATACCATGATCTTCTGTTCTTTTTCATTGTCAAGTCCATATGCAAGAGCTGCTGCTGTAGGCTCGTTGATGATACGTTTTACATCAAGGCCTGCAATCTTACCTGCATCTTTTGTAGCCTGACGCTGAGCATCATTGAAGTAAGCCGGAACAGTGATAACTGCTTCCGTAACTTTTTCTCCAAGATATCCTTCTGCATCTGCTTTCAATTTCTGGAGGATCATAGCTGAAATTTCCTGTGGAGAATATTTCTTTCCATCGATGTCTACTTTATGATCTGTACCCATCTCACGCTTGATAGATGAGATTGTCTTTTCTGCATTTGTTACTGCCTGACGTTTTGCAGGTTCACCTACAAGACGTTCTCCTGTCTTTGTAAATGCTACTACAGATGGTGTAGTTCTTGCTCCTTCTGTATTTGCGATTACGACCGGCTGTCCACCTTCCATAACCGCTACACAACTGTTTGTTGTACCTAAGTCAATACCAATGATTTTGCCCATTATGAAGACCTCCTGTTAATATTATAAAAATTGTATTTTGCTTTGTTATTTATATAAAGTGTATCGTAAATGCGGTACACGGTATATCTTAGTTTGCTACCTTTACCATGCTGTGTCTTACGACTGAGTCACGGTACATATATCCTTTCTGGAATTCCTCAGCTACTACATTTTCACCAAGTTCTTCATCCTCCACATGCATCACTGCATTGTGGAAATTCGGATCGAATTCCTGACCAACTGCTTCGATCGGTTTTACTCCGATTCCTTCCAGTGTGCTCATCATTTGTTTATAGATCTTATCCATTCCATCTACGAACGGATCATCTTTCTTTTCTTCCGGTACGGACTGAAGTCCGCGTTCAAAGTTGTCTACAATCGGAAGAATTTTTTCTACAACATCTTTGGCTCCGATCTCATACATCGCTGACTTTTCTTTTTCAGTACGCTTTCTGTAATTATCGAACTCAGCCATGTGTCTCGTAAGTTTGTCTGTCAGATCTGCGATCTGCTCATCCTTTTTATCTTTTTTATTCTTCTTTTCAAACAGCTTCTTTTTCTTTGGTTCTTCAGCATCTTCGGAATTCGTCTCTTTACCAACAGCTTCTTCCTCTGTTGCTTCGGTTTCTTCCGTGTCTTCCGGTTCCTGCCCTTTTGCCTCCTGCTCTTTGGCTTCTGCCTCCGCAGCTTTCTTTGCTTCTTCCACTGCTTCTTTTACCATTTCTTCATTACTCATCTTTTTATCCAATGGTTCTTCCACCTTTCTTACTTCTTATTCGAGCTTTTTCGGCTCATCCCTGTGGAATATGTCATCCAGCTCTGCCATCAGTGTCTTAAGCGTCTTCATGACATGTTCATAATCCATTCGCTTCGGTCCGATGATTCCGATGGTTCCTTGCATGCCCTCGCCCAACTCATATGTTGCTGTGACTACGCTGCAGTCTTTCATGTTCTCCACATTCGATTCATCTCCGATGTATACCTGGATGTCTCTGTCTTCACCGCCGTTTGCCATTGACTTTGTTACCAGAGCGGCAAGCTGCTGCTTTTCTTCAAAAGCACTGATGATCTCCTGTGCGCTCTGCTTATCACTAAGCTCCGGATACTTGAAAATATTCGTCGCGCCACTGGTGTAAATCTCCATGTCGTCATCCAGCTGGATCACATTCGCTACTGCATCCAGGACACTGCTCATCACACCACTGTGGATCCCTGCCTGTTCTTTCAGTCTTGCGATCACTCCCAGATTGATCTGCTCTAGCGAAGTTCCGTTCAGCGAAGTATTCAGAAGCATATTCAGCTTCAATAGTGCTTCATTGCTGAGCGGCTCATCCAGTGTCACGATCTGGTTCTTTACAATGTTGCCTTCCATCACGATCACAACGATCAGCTGATGGTCATCAACCTGTGAAAGCTGGATAAATTTTAATTTGTTCCCGTTGTAAGTCGGAGTCGAAATCATCGTCGCATAATTCGTGTTGTTCGCAAGAACCTTTGCAACCTGCTTCAGAAGTTCTTCCATCTTGTCAGCCTTCTCAAGCATCTGACCTTTGATTTCGGTAATCTCCTGTTCTTTCTGGCTCATCAGCATATCCACATACCATCTGTAACCTTTATCCGACGGAATCCTTCCTGCTGATGTGTGAGGCTGCATGATATAACCAAGCTCTTCGAGATCTGCCATCTCATTCCGGATTGTTGCCGAACTTAAATTCAGATCCGTATACTTGGAAATCGTTCTGGATCCCACAGGCTCTCCGGTCTCAAGATAGTTCTTAATGATTGCATGTAAGATCTTCGTCTTCCGCTCACTAAGTTCCTGTATGGCTTCCATATGCTACCTCCTTTTTGTTATTAGCACTCGTTATGTATGAGTGCTAATATTTTCTACGCTTATAAATGTACCACTTACTATTCACTTTGTCAACAGGGTTTATGATTTTTTTATTTTTAGTCCGGTTCCACCCGGATATGCTGTCGGATTCCAATTCAATCGGCAAACCATTCCGTTTGAATCGGAATCCCTTCTTTTCTGCCTGAACCGCCTGCTCCCTTCCTCCCAAACTCCCCACCCGACCGTCAAACCAAAAAATACACACCCCAGCCTCCCGGTCTGATGGTGTGCATTTCTTCTATTATATATAGTACATATCCTGACTGTATTCACTGTATTCCTGATATTTTTGTTCGAGGTCAGAGAGAAACAGATTCTCAAGGATATCCTGTAGTCCTCTGTTCAGACGTTCGATAACTTCACTCTGCACAGCCTGAGCCGCAGCTCTTCCATTCTCGGCGCCTTCTACATCCTCTTCTTCGATGAGATAATCACCTTCCAGCGCACGTAATATTTCCGCAACCGAAATCTTTGTGGCAGGCTTCGCCAACAGGTATCCCCCCTGTGGTCCTTTCACACTTTTGATGATTCCGGCTTTTCTGAGTGCCGCAAATACCTGTTCCAGATACTGCGGTGAAATACTGTTACGCTCTGCAATTGCTGCAAGTGCAACATGGGATTCTTTCGAGTATACGGACAGGTCGATCAGTGCCCGAAGTCCGTATCTGCTTTTCTTTGAAAAATTCATATTCTACTCCGTGAAGAGCGGTGTGGAGTAATATCTGTCTCCGGTATCCGGAAGCAGTGCCACAATCGTCTTTCCTTTGTTTTCCGGACGTTTTGCAAGTTCGATTGCTCCATAAAGTGCAGCTCCCGAAGAAATTCCTACCAGGATTCCCTCTTTCTTTGCAAGCAGCTTTCCTGTTGCAAAAGCGTCATCATTTTCTACAGTAAATATTTCATCATATACAGTTGTGTTGAGTACGTCCGGTACAAATCCTGCTCCGATTCCCTGAATTTTGTGAGGACCACCTTTTCCTGTAGAAAGTACCGGTGAACTTGCAGGCTCCAATGCAACGATCTTCACATCCGGATTCTGGGATTTCAGATATTCGCCGACACCGGTCAGTGTTCCACCTGTACCAACACCTGCGATAAACAGATCTACTTCTCCGTCTGTATCCTTCCAGATCTCTGGTCCGGTTGTCTTTCTGTGTACTTCCGGATTAGCCGGATTAACAAACTGTCCAGGGATATAGCTGCCCGGGATCTCTTTTGCAAGTTCATCTGCTTTTTCAATCGCACCCTTCATTCCCTTTGCGCCTTCTGTCAGAACAATCTCTGCTCCGTATGCTTTCAGTATGTTTCTTCTTTCTACACTCATTGTCTCCGGCATAGTAAGAATGATACGGTATCCTTTGACTGCTGCAATCGATGCAAGACCGATTCCCGTATTTCCCGAAGTAGGCTCAATGATAACAGAACCTTCTTTTAATAATCCTTTTTCCTCAGCATCCTCGATCATTGCTTTGGCAATTCTGTCTTTTACACTTCCGGCCGGGTTAAAATATTCCAGTTTCACAAGGATTCTTGCCTCTAATCCTAATTCTTCTTCAATATTTTTCACCTCTACAAGAGGAGTATTTCCAACAAGCTCTAAAGCACCATTATAAATTTTTGACATCGTAAGTTCTCCTTTCTTTCCTACTGTTTTGATAGGTTTAACTCGATGATGTCATTATATGCCTATAAAACCTATTTGTCAAGTATACTTTATATTTTTCTGATTTTCCAAATTTTACTCTTCCAGCAGAAACTCTACAAACACACTGTTGCTGACATCGATCCCCCGTTTTGTAAGCCATACTCTGTCATCATCCTGCTCAAGAAGCTTTAAGCTTTCCAGTTTGCAGATCGGTTCACCGTAAATATCCTCCAGACTCTTCCCAAAATACTCTGAAAATTCTTTTTTTGAGATTCCGTTCATTTTCCGCAGTCCAAGAAACATAAATTCCTCCATCTCCTCAGTTTCTGTCAGAAGCTCTGCCTGAAATTTGTTCCTGTAGGAATGTGCATACTCCCTTAACTGATCCGGGTTCGTGTAGCGACTCATTTTTCCTTCCAGCTTCCTGCATTTTCCAATCAGATCCCCGGGAACCAGAGATGCCGCACCAATTCCAAATCCCAGATACGGAATTCTCTCCCAATATCCCAGGTTGTGCCGGCAGGCATATCCCTCCTTAGCATAATTGGAAATTTCATAACGGTGATATCCGTTCTTCTCCATCAGCGTTTCCGTATCCCAGTACATCTGACGCTCCGCATCCTCATCCGGAAGCTTTGGTCCTTCTTTTGTCTCGTCTTCTACATATTTTTTATAGAAAGTTGTTCCCTCTTCCAAGATCAGACTATATGCAGAAATATGCTCCGGGGAAAGTGCCATTACCTGCTCCAGTGTACGCCTCCAGCTTTCCACCGTCTGCCCTGGAATTGCCGAGATCAGGTCTACATTGATATTTGAAAAACCATTGGCTCTCGCCAGATGATATGCTTCCCGAAATTCTTCATAAGTATGGATTCTTCCAAGCAGACGAAGTTCCTCATCATTGACCGACTGCAGACCGATACTCAGACGGTTCACCCCTGCCTGTCTGTACTTTCGCAGTTTTTCTTCCGTTACCGTTCCCGGATTCATTTCCATAGTGATCTCTGCGTCCTCATCCAACGTAAATATTTCCCTGACCGTATCCATCAGCCGCCCAATCTGCTCACCGGTAAGAAGAGATGGAGTTCCGCCTCCGAAAAAAATGGAAATCACCCTGTAATTCTGCACTGTATCCGGACAGTTTCTGATCTCGTCGACCAGCATTTTCACATATTCCTCTTTTTCCTTTTCTCCGGCCGGACCGGAAAGGAAATCACAATATGCACATTTTTTCACACAAAACGGAATATGAATATATAGTTCTAAAGGCTGCATCTGCTTTTCTCCTTTTCTGTGCAAAAGGCAGGAACTTTTCCTCGGAAATCGCTCCTGCCTTTTTGTGTATACGATGAGCCAAGTACAGATTTGTGCTTGCACAAGAATCTGTACTTGGCGAATGTACATCATCGAGCTGTTAAGCGAGATAGTGTACAAAGTATACGAATCGAGTAGGAGTCAGCCTGCTCGATTATCCTTTGTCTGTCTATTTGTCGTCCAGTTTTAATACACTCATAAATGCCTTCTGTGGAATTTCTACATTTCCAACCTGGCGCATACGCTTCTTTCCTTCCTTCTGCTTTTCCAGAAGCTTCTTCTTACGGCTGATATCACCGCCGTAGCACTTGGCAAGTACGTCCTTACGCATGGCTCTTACTGTCTCACGGGCAATGATCTTGCTTCCGACAGCTGCCTGGATCGGAATCTCAAAAAGCTGTCTCGGAATCTCTTCTTTGAGCTTCTCACACATCTTTCTTCCTCTCTCATAAGCACTTCCCGCAAATACAATAAAGGAAAGAGCATCCACTTCTTCTTTGTTGATCAGGATGTCCAGCTTGACCAGATCAGATTTGACATAGCCGAGCATTTCATAATCAAAAGACGCATAACCGCGGGATCTGGATTTGAGCGCATCAAAGAAATCATAGATGATCTCATTCAGAGGCAGGTGGTATTTCAATACCGCTCTGGTCTCTTCGATGTATTCCATTCCCTGATATTCGCCACGTCTTTCCTGACACAGATCCATGATCGCACCGATAAATTCGGATGTCACCATAATCTCTGCTTTTACCATCGGCTCTTCCATAAAATCAATTTCTGACGGATCCGGAAGATTAGACGGATTAGTCAGGTCGATCACTTCTCCGTTGGTCTTGTGCACCTTGTAGATAACGCCCGGCGCAGTTGTCACCAGATCCAGATTGTATTCTCTTTCCAGTCTCTCCTGAATGATCTCCAGATGCAAAAGTCCAAGGAAACCACAGCGGAAACCAAATCCCAGCGCAAGAGAGGTCTCCGGTTCAAACTGAAGTGCCGCATCGTTGAGTTGCAGTTTTTCCAGTGCATCTCTCAGATCCGGGTATTTGGAGCTGTCTGCCGGATACATTCCGCAGTACACCATCGGGTTGACCTTTTTATATCCCGGAAGAGGCTCAGAACATGGATTTTCCGCACCTGTTACGGTATCACCCACACGGGTGTCCTTTACATTTTTCAGGCTGGCTGTAAAATATCCAACCATTCCTGCTGAAAGCTCATCACAAGGGATAAACTGTCCGGCACCAAAATATCCAACCTCCA
Source organism: Coprococcus sp. TM115-187 (assembly GCF_027679115.1). NCBI lineage: Bacteria > Bacillati > Bacillota > Clostridia > Lachnospirales > Lachnospiraceae > Coprococcus > Coprococcus sp. TM115-187. Next base: position 63,456 of record NZ_JAQEKS010000012.1, read on the forward strand.
CAACATCGGCAGTTGCACCTGTCGCCATCATATGAATCGGCATTCCTTTCGTGATACATCCTTCTTTGATACGGCAGAATACGATAACGCCTTTATACGGATCATAGAGGGAATCGAAAATCAGTGCCTGAAGCGGTGCATCCGGATCTCCTGTCGGAGAAGGGATCTTTGTCACGATCTGTTCCAGAACCTGATCTACATTAAGCCCTGTCTTTGCCGAGATCAGTGGTGCATCCTGCGCTTCAATTCCGATCACATCTTCAATCTCTTCGATCACACGCTGCGGCTCTGCGCTTGGAAGATCGATCTTGTTGATAACCGGCATGACATCCAGATCATGGTCCAGTGCCAGATATACATTTGCCAGTGTCTGCGCTTCTACGCCCTGTGCCGCATCAACGACCAGGATCGCTCCATCACAGGCTGCAAGACTCCGTGACACTTCATAGTTAAAGTCTACGTGTCCCGGAGTATCGATCAGATTAAAGATATATTCCTCCCCATCCTTTGCCTTATAAACCGTGCGGACTGCCTGTGATTTGATTGTGATACCACGTTCTCTTTCCAGATCCATGTTATCCAGCACCTGTGCCTGCATCTCTCTGCTGGTCAGAAGACCTGTCTGTTCAATAATACGGTCCGCCAGTGTGGATTTTCCATGGTCAATATGTGCAATAATACAAAAATTCCGAATCTTTTTCTGATCCATATGCATATTTTCAGTCTCTCCTTTTTCTTCTTATCTATATCTGATTACTTTTCCCGTTTGCTACTGTACTGCACCAGAAAGAGTTCCACCGAGAGGATATCTCCCATCTTTCCGGTTTTTACATCTTCTTCCGTCTGTACACCGGCTTCTACGATCCCACGCAGCTCTTTCCTGGTAAATGCCTTCGCCTGTGCCCGGTACTTTCCTACCAGGAATGGCATGATTCCCACCTTGGCGGCAATCTCTTTTGGCGGAACCCCAGTACGGTCCATCTCTTTTACCTCCATCAGGATACGGAACTGTCTGGTCAGCAGGTAGAGGATCCGCATCGGCGGTTCCCTCAGTGTCAGAAGATCATAATAGTAATCCAGCGCTTTTTTCTGCTCTTTTGCTGCAACTGCATCTACCATATCAAAAATATGGTTTCCGATCTGCGTAGTACAGATTTCATCAATATCTGCTGCCGTGATCTCCGTGTGGTTCATGCAGTAACAGAATAATTTTTCCAGCTCCTGCCCGAGATTCTCCATGTCATTACCAGTCTTTGCAAGCAGATAGCGCACTGCTGCCTCCGACATCTGAAGCTTCTCCTTTTTCGCCATCCCAAGGATCCAGCGGATCAGTGTCTTTTCATCCTGCCGCTTCAGTTCTACAATATGACCTTTCTCCTTGATCGCTTTGTAGAGCTTTCCTCTCTTATCCAGCTCTGATTCCACAAAGATCATATAAGTGGTCTCCGGCATGTTCTTCAGATATTCTGCCAGCTCCGGTGTCGCATTTTTCAGAAAACCGGTATTTTCCAGAACGATCAGCCTGCGCTCTGCAAAAAAAGGTAAGGTCTCGGCAAGGTCGATAATCTCCTTCGGGTTCGTGTTCTTTCCCTCAAAATAACGATAATTCATCGTGTCACCTTCCGGAATCATCGCTTTGACGAAACGGTTTTTATATAATTTTTTCAGATAAGCTTCTTCGCCGTACAGAAGATAAATCTGCTTAAACTGTCCTGTCTTTAAATCTTCATTCAAACTTTTCATGGACTTTGGATACCATATTCCCTTCCATCTGTATACATACTGACAGCACCTCTGTCTTTCGTATTATATAGGCTTACGCCCCATTTTGCAAGTCTTTCCAGTGTTTCCGCATGCGGATGTCCATAACGGTTTTCTTTTCCGGATGAACAGAATGCTACCCGTGGTCGGATCACTTCCAGAAGCTCTTCGCCGGTCGCATTTCTTGATCCGTGGTGTCCGACTTTCAGCAGATCATAACACGCCGGAAGTTCTCCTTTTTTCCGGAGATTCTTTATTCTCTCTGCCAACAGCTCTTCTCCGGTATTTTCCAGATCTCCGGTAAAAAGCATGGTAATTTTTCCATATTGCAGGTGAAGTACCAGAGAATTTTCATTTCCATTTTCAGATGGCTCACCTTCTCCAGGCCAGAGACAACGCATCTTCAATTTTCCAGACAGAAAAATAGTATCCATCTCCATTACCCGTACCTTCGTTCCTGCCTCTTCTGCCAGATTACATAATTTAATAAGCCTTTCATCCCAATATTTCTGTTCCGGAAAAATCAGATACTGGATTTCTACTCCATACTTTCTCCGTTCCAGAAGTTCTTCCACTGCATTTAAGTGATCCACATCCCCATGCGTCACCCACACATAATCCAGCCTCTTCACGCCCCGGAATTTTAAAAATGGTTCCAACCGGTATCTTCCTGCTGCATCTACCGAACTGCTTCCGCCGTCGATCAGGTAATTTTTTCCGTTTCCGTCCCGAAAGAAAAAACAGTCGCCCTGTCCCACATCCAGCATAGTCAGCTCCATCTGCCCTCGTTTCCACTTTGGAATCCCGAGCAGGATGAGCAGGATTCCAGCTGTCACAAGCTGTCTTACCACCTGTTTCCCGGTTTGTCTGCCCTCTTTCTTTTCCTTCCTTTTTCTCCACAAATAAAATAGAAGAACCCCATAATAACAGGCAATCTGCCAGAGCCGTGGTCTTCCCGGAATCCACCTTGCCCCCGGAAGTTCCAGGAGCAGACCGCTCCCTTTTTCATAAAAAAGCAAAATCCACTCTGTTATTTTCCAAAGTGCGCTCTGCATTATATCTCCTGCCCCACACGGAATCAGCATGACTGCCATCCCTGCACTCCCGCAAAACAGAAGCACGGATGCCATCGGAATTACCAGAAGATTCCAGGCTGGCGCATACAGGCAGGTTTCATAATAGTGCCACAATGTAACTGGCAGCAGAAAAAGCCAGAGCCTCACCGACATCCGGACACTGTCTGAAAATCTGCCTTTTTTATTTCCCAAACCAATCAGATAGATACCGAGAACCGCAGCAAAAGAAAGCTGGAACCCTGCCGTAAAAAGCCGCAACGGATTTGCCAGAAGCAAACCAATTTCCGCAATCCCAAGTGCCGTCAATCCATCGTATTCCCTTCCTGTCAGCTCTGCTCCCATCCGGATCAGAAACATGGTAAACGCCCGCAGTGCCGAAACACTCATTCCAGTCATCACCACATAGCTCCCAAGAAGCAGACTTCCCACTACACCGGCCTGTAAAATAGAAAATCCGGTTTTCCTAAGCCCCCGGTAAAGTCCGTTGCCAAAAAAAGAAATATGCAGACCGGATATAGCCAGCAGATGCCCGATCCCTGCCACCCGGTAAAGTTCTTTCACTTTCTCTTCTGTATAAAAAGAATCTCCCAGAAGAACCGCACACAAAATACCCCCTCGACGCTTTCCCATCTCTCTGCAGATCTCATCTGCGGTCCGGTTCCTAAACTGCCACAGCTTTTCGCGGAAGGAAGTCTTTTTCACCTGTTTTTCCAGAACCTTCCCTTTCCATAAGACTGCCTGGATATTCTGCTGCTTATAATAATTTTTCTGGTCAAAATTGCCCGGATTGGCCGCCGGATCAAAAAATCCCACATTGCCTTTAACCAGAATCCGCTGTCCGATTTCCGGACCATTTCCCTTTTCATCCAGATAGACAAGCAGCCTCTCGTCAGCGACTGCTTTTCCATTCCCCATCTCTCTGATCTGTATTTTTTTCAGATACAGGATCAGTTTTTCTTCTTTTCTGGTTTTCTGATAAACCTCTCCTTCCACCATCACTTCTTCCGACTCTTTCCAGAGCTTCTCACACCTTGACACACCGAGTCTTCCAAAAATCTTTCCTCCCCCTGTCAGATACAGTACCAGAATCAGTCCTGCCAGAAGTATTCCGGCAAAACCAAGTCTTCGCTTGATCAACCGATCAATCCTCCTTTATCATTTCCTGGTTTCTGCTCAGAGGTTCATCCAGCTTTATACTCTCCTGATATACAATACTGCTGTCTCCGTTGATTGAAATCTGTACTTCAGAGACATTTCCACCATCGATCACTGAATTTACGATGGAATAGATCACCGTCTCCGGACTGACTCCCGGAGCAATGTTCCGAAGTCCTTCATCAAAATTCAGATAGCAGATATGATCTTTGATCGACACACCCAGCAGCTTTGTTCCTTTTGGTATGGTAGCAAGCAGTCTGTTATTGGATGGTCCTCGCATCAGCTGTTCCACTACAACCCGTTCCTTCGACTCATTGCTGTTATACCGCACCGTATCCTCTTCCTTTTGTAGCTTTTCTCCAGATGAATCTGCATAATACAGTGTAAGCTTCATCTCCTGGAAAGAGTTAATAGAAGAGCCTGTGTTCTGTACAAAATCTTCTGCCTGCTGGTATCCATAAGTATTCCCCTTTTTATCCGTAAGTGGCGTTCCATCTACACAGATCATCACCAGATCCACTCCGTCGATCTGCGTCAGTGAACGGACAAGCGCTGCCCTGCACAGAACCTCTCTTACCGTATCCATCTTTCCGTAAACAGCATTATAGTACAGGATCAGCTTTTCATCCTCCAGAGTGTATCTCTCCAGTTTTACCTTTTTCGGCAGTGCCGCCTGTGCCTTCACCTCGTCATCACACTTCTGCAGCGCAGACAGCATTCCTTTTACTTCTTCGTCCGCCGACTTTCCTGTTCCATCATAGCCGTTCGGAACCAGCGCCGTTCCGCTCTGGTTAATCTGGTAAATCGTGTATTTTGCATCTGCTTTCTGCTCCTTTTTTCTGCATCCCACAACGCCTGTAAGAAGACACACTGCAAGAAGAATGCTTATGATCTGGTAATTTTTTTTCATTCTTCTCACCCTTCCCTCTTGATATAAGTAAGCGGGATCCGGACTGTAAATGTCGTTCCCTCTCCCGGTTCACTGTAGACCTTGATCGCACCGCGGTGCATGACAACCGCATTTCTTGCAATCGAAAGCCCAAGACCAGTTCCGCCGATCTCACGAGAATGGGATTTGTCCACACGGAAAAACCGCTCGAATATATGATCCGTATCTTCTTTCGGAATCCCGATTCCAGAATCCGCAACCTTCAGATAAAAATACTTATGATCCGCATTTAAAGACACGTGTACCCATCCGTTCTCTTTATTGTACTTGATCGCATTTTCCACCAGATTCGTGATCACAAGTGCAATCTTTACCTCATCAATCTCCGCTGTCACCGGACGAAAACTCTCAAATACCAGTTCAATATTACTTTTTGCCGCAAGTGGCTGTAATCTTTTGAGAATCCGTTCTACCAGTTCATTAACATCCTGACTCTTAATATTTAAGTTTGCACCCTTCTTATCCAGTTTTACAAGATCCAGAAGGTCATTGATGATCTTATTCTCCCGCTCGATTTCTTCGGACAAATCACCCATGAATTCCCGGTAAATCTCCGTCGGTGCATCCGGCTGCATCAGCAGTGAATCCGCCAGCACCTTCATAGAGGTCAACGGTGTCTTCAACTCATGGGATACATTTGCCACGAACTCTTCTCTCGATGCATCCAGTACTTTATAGCGGTCCCACAGCTTATTAAATGCATTGGAAATCCGTTCCGTTTCATCGTAAGCATTTTCATGGAGATAATTATCTCCATAACCTCCTGCCATCTCCTCGATCGATTGAGACATCCTTTTCAGCGGCCTTACAAGCAGCATACCGATGATTGCTGATAAAAAGATCCCGATAATACTGATTGCAACCGTTGCAATTCTTGCCTTTGTCTGCAATGCCTCTACATTGTCACGCAGACTGTCTGTAGAAACACTGACCAGAATCATTCCTTTTACCGGCTCTTCCCCTTTTTTGACCGGGACTGCCACTTCAATGTACCGGCTCTTTCTGTCATAACTTGCCGGCTTCTCGCCGCGGAAGCATTTGACTACATCCTCGGAAATGATCGTCTTTCCCTCCTCCAGATCATAGGTATCTTCCACAATCCGGAATTCATCATCAATAACAAGCACTCTTCCATTGTAAATATTGGATAACTGTGATAGTTCTGTATCGATCACATCAGAAACTCCCGTTTTCAGATAATCAGAATTGACCAGCTGATTACTCAGAATCGTACACTGGTTTTGAATCTCTGCTGTGCGCACGAATACGGTTCTCTGATCATAGCTTTGCAGAATCGCATTCATCAGGATCACACTGGATAATATGACAAATACGCTCAGGATCACCGTTACCCGCACTTGCAGACTTTTTATGAATTTTGGTACAAAAAATTTAACCCCTGAAATAATAGCCAACTCCCCACTTTGTGTAAACGTATTTCGGATCACTTGGATTTACTTCAATCTTCTCGCGCAGTCGTCTGATATGTACATCTACCGTTCTTGCATCTCCCGGATACTCATATCCCCAGACAATATTCAAAAGACTTTCCCTGCTGTAAACCTTGTTCGGATTCATCGCAAGAAGCTCCAGAAGATCAAATTCTTTTGCGGTAAGATTCAGTTCCCTGTCCCCGGAAAAAACTCTCCGACTTTCACAGTCGATCTTCAGATCTCCCTTTACCACAACTTTACCGCTCGCGCTCATCCCGTCTTTTTTAGCGACCCTGCGCATGATTGCCTTCATTCTGGCCTTAACCTCAAGAATGTTGAACGGCTTTGTGATGTAATCATCTGCGCCATATTCCAACCCGAGGATCTTGTCCATATCCTCGCCCTTCGCAGTGAGCATGATGACCGGTACATCTGAGAAATCACGGATCTGTCTGCATACTTCAAATCCATCGTATTTTGGAAGCATGACATCCAGAAGAATCATATCATACTCTTTTCTTTTTACCATCTCAAGTGCTTCCTCACCGTCGTATGCGCAGTCAACTTCCATATCATCCTGTTCCAGGCTGAATCTCAGTCCTTTCACGATCAGCTTTTCATCATCTACTACCAATACTTTTCTGCCCATCTTGCGCACTCCTCTACTCTACCGTTATCTGCTCCCGGATCTTCTGAAAGATTCCTTCCTTGATCCCGTCCACTTTCTTCAGATCCTCTATCTTCCTGAATCCACCGTTTGTCTCTCTATAAGCAATAATTGCTTCCGCGCGGGACTCGCCAATCCCGCTTAAGCTTAAAAGTTCAGCCTTTGTCGCGGTGTTCAGGTTTATTATTCCTGTGTCTTTTCCCATCCCGGCATCTGCCATATCCGATGGTGAACCTTCTTCTTTCAAAGTCTGTTCTTCTTCTCTGGATGGCACATAAATCCTTTGTCCATCTGTCAGATGTGCTGCCTGATTCAGATAAACCTGTCCTGCTGCCTCCGTCAGCCCTCCCGCTGCTTCTATGGCATGCGTGATGCGGTCTCCTTCCTGCAGTTCATATACACCGGGTGATGCCACCTCGCCACATACATACACCCAGATCGAACCTTCTTTTTCTTCACCACCCGGATCTGCTTTTGCCTTATCCGGCTTTTCTTCGGCAGCCTTTGATTCTGCCTCGTTTTTCTTATCCCCGGCATCCGCTTCTGCAGCAGCCACACTGGTAAAGGTCTCTTCTTTTTCATGGCATGCTGACAGCATACAGCTGATTCCAAGGAAAATTCCACATATTTGATATAAAATCCGTCTTCTTTTCCGCATACATACTCCTTTTCCGCAGAGCATGTCCCCTCGTACTTCCAAGACATGATTATTGTAACGAATTTTTTTCCAAAAGACAACCTATTTCCACTGAAAAATTGTCGTGCCGATCAGAGCGATCCCCATACCGATCACTTTTCTCCAGGAAAATGGCTCTTTTTCCACACCAAATAATCCCACCAGTTCAATCAGATACGCCACAATAAGCTGAGACATAACGATCAGAAGTGCCGCCTTTGCAGGCCCGAGCTGCGCCATACTTTTGATCACGGTCCAGGTGATCCCTGCTCCGATCACACCGCCAAGCAGCATATATTTAGGCTGCACCTCTCCTATCGTGGCAATACTGTCCCTTCCCATGATCAGCCACATTACCAGGCAGATGGCAAATGCACTAAGCTGCACCCAGGCATTGCTCACCCACATTCCTGTCGTCTTTGTTACCTGGGTGTTAAATACCCCCTGCACACTCATCAGCGCTCCCGACAGCAGGGCAATAAAAAATCCGGTCATCTTTCATACCTCCTTTTCTTCTGAAAGTATATCCGATGACCGGCTCTTTTATTCTCTTATTTTTATCAGGCACCGACTTTATGCAAGTGCTTTTTTCAGGATCTCTGCCATCTCATCTACCTGTTCTTTACCGATAACAAGCGGTGGGATCATTCGGATCACATCTGTTCCAGCTCCGATGATCAGAAGTCCTTCTTCCAACGCTTTGGCTGTCACTTCACCCAGCGGCTTGGTGATCTGAAGTCCCTGGATCAATCCTCTTCCCTTTACTTTAACGGCTGCATCGCAGGTATCCACGATTTCCTGCAGTTTCTGTGTCAGATATGGTGCGATTTCATTGACATGATCGAGCATATGCTCTTTTTCAAAGATCTCAATAGTCTTGCTGACCGCTGCACAGCAAAGTGGGTTTCCACCATATGTAGTTCCGTGATCTCCCGGTACCAGCGAATTATCTGCAACTTCTTTTGTCATCGCAAATGCGCCGACCGGAACACCGCTTCCGATTGCTTTCGCCATTGTCATGATATCCGGTGTGATTCCCATCTGCTGCCATGCAAACCATGCACCGCTTCGTCCCATACCACACTGTACTTCATCGCAGATCATCAGGATTCCGTTCTCATCACAGATCTTACGGATTCCCTGCATAAATTCTTTTGTCGCTGCGTTGATTCCGCCTTCGCCCTGGATTGTTTCCAGAATGATCGCGCAGGTCTTATCATTTACCAGTGCTTTTACACTGTCAAGATCATTGTAGATTGCAAAATGTACACCAGGCATAACCGGTTCAAATGGCTCTCTGTATTCTTTGTGTCCGGTAAGTGCAACCGCACCCATACTTCTGCCGTGGAATGAATTCTCCATTGCAATAAATTCATAACGTCCGGTTTTTTTTGTGTACGCATATTTTCTTGCAGTTTTGATCGCACCTTCGATTGCTTCTCCACCACTGTTTGTGAAGAATACCTTGTACATACCGGTGATCTTTTTCAGATCTTCTCCTGCTTTACCGCAGGTTGTATTATAATACAGGTTTGATGTATGGATCATCTTGTCAATCTGAGCCTTTAATGCATCATTAAATTCCTTGTTATTATATCCCAGAGAAGATACTGCATATCCTGCTGAGAAATCCAGATATTTCTTTCCTTCCGGATCATAGAGGTATGCGCCGTCTCCATGGTCCAATACAACCGGATAACGGTTATAAGTTTTTAAAATCGCGTCGTCCTCTTCCTGCATATACTGATTTGCCATAAGAATTACCTTCTTTCTTTGTCTTCCCTTTAATCTTCTTCACCGTTTCTTAAAATTGCAGTTCCGATACCCTTCTTCGTGAAAATCTCAAGAAGCAGGCAGTGCGGAATTCTTCCATCCAGAATATGGACTCTGGACACTCCGTTTTCAATCGCTCCTACACAGTTCTGCAGTTTCGGGATCATTCCTCCGGAAATTGCTCCGCTTTCGATCAGTTCATTCGCCTGATCTACAGTAAGAGCTGTGATCAGAGAAGATTTATCCTCGTAGTCTCTGTATACCCCTTCAATATCAGAGAGGAACGCAAGCTTCTCAGCATGAACCGCTTTTGCGATCGAATAAGCTGCATCATCCGCATTGATATTATAAGTGTTGTAATCATCATCGATTCCGACCGGGCATACGATCGGGAGAAAATCTTTATCCAGAAGATCCAGAAGAACCTCTGCATTGACCTTCTTGATATCTCCTACAAATCCAACGTCCTGTCCTGTCATGGAAAGCTTTTTATCAACTCTTAAAAGTCCGCCGTCTTTTCCACTGACACCGATAGCACGGACACCAAGTTCTTCGACCATACGAACCAGATTTTTATTAACCTTGTTCAGTACCATCTCTGCAATTTCCATGGTCTCTGCGTCCGTCACACGAAGTCCGTCGATGAATTTCGGCTCCATTCCGGCTTTACTTACCCATTTACTGATCTCTTTTCCACCGCCGTGAACGATGATCGGTTTGAATCCAACCAATTTCAAGAATGTAACATCCTTGATGACATTTTTCTGGAGTTCTTCGTCCAGCATTGCACTTCCTCCGTATTTTACAACGATGATCTTACGGTTGAAACGCTGAATATAAGTAAGCGCCTCAATCAGAACTTCTGCTTTGTCCAGATACTGCTGCATATCCTGATCCATTTTGCTTACCTCCTAGCTTCTGTAATCTGCATTGATGTCAATATATCCGTGAGTCAGGTCACATCCCCATGCGGTTGCGCTTTCGCTTCCCATCTTCACATCAGCAACTGCTTTTACTTCTTCCTGTGAGAGGATCTCCGTTGCTTTTTCTTCACTGTAATCTACCGCTGTACCATTTTCGATGATCTGGATCTTTCCTGCCTTGCTCTCGAAGAACAGATCCACCTTTTCCGGGTCAAACTGTGCTCCGGAATATCCCATTGCACAGAGGATTCTTCCCCAGTTTGCATCATGTCCTGCAATTGCTGCCTTGGTAAGATTTGAGCATACGATTGATTTTGCAAGTGTCTTTGCAGTCTCTTTTGTATCTGCACCAACTACAGTTACTTCAAATAAAGCAGTTGCTCCTTCTCCGTCCCCTGCGATCTTCTTTGCAAGGTATTCGTTGATCTCATGCAATGCTTCCGCAAAGGTCTTATAGCTTTCACTGTCTACCGTGATCACTTCATTTTCAGCCATCCCGTTTGCAAGAAGAACTACAGAATCATTTGTAGAAGTATCTCCGTCTACGGAAATCATATTGTATGTATCATTGACATCATCACTGAGGGCTTTCTGAAGGGCCTCTTTTGTGATTGCTGCATCTGTTGTGATAAAGCTGAGCATGGTGCACATATTCGGATGGATCATACCAGATCCTTTTGCCATACCACCGATGGTAACGGTCTTTCCGGCAACCTCGATTTCTACTGCGATCTGTTTTTCACAGGTATCAGTCGTCATGATTGCTTTTGCTGCCTCAGTTCCGTTTGCCAGTGTATCATTTTTCTTTTCAGCAAGAGCCTTTACCCCTGCCACGATGCGATCAATTGGAAGCTGCTTTCCGATGACACCGGTCGATCCGATCAGTACACCGTCTGCATTAATTCCAAGAGCTTCTGCTGCCGCATCTGCTGTGTCCTTGCAATAGCCAAATCCTTCCGCACCGGTACATGCATTGGCAATTCCGGAATTGACGATCACAGCCTGTGCTTTTGCACCGCTCTTTACAACCTGCTGATCCCATTTTACGCATGCTGCCTTTACAACGTTTGTAGTAAATGTTCCTGCACATTCACATGGAACCTGGCTGTAGATCATTGCCATGTCGGTTCTGTCCTGATATTTGATCTTTGCTGCTGTTGATGCTGCCTCAAATCCTTTTGCTGCGGTCACACCGCCTTCGATAATCTTCATCGTATATAGCCTCCTTTAGCCCTCTTCGATAAATGCTGTAATATTTTCCTCATTTAAAACAAACTCATAGTAGTTGACATCCGGTCTCTTGGTCCATCCGATCGTATTCCAGAACATATTGCCGATATCATTCTTGGTAAATGCGATCAGTGTGATCTTGTTGATATGTTCCTCTTTCAGAGCTGACATTGCATAGGCAACCATGCTCTTTCCGATCCCATGACAGCGGTACGCCGGATCTACACATACATGATAAAAACATCCGGTTCTTCCGTCGTGTCCGCAGAGGATTCCTCCTACTACTTTTCCGTCTATTTCGGCGATCACACTGGTTGTCGGATTCCTTTTCAGGAATCGTTCCACGCCTTCTTTTGAATCATCTATGCTCCGGATTCCAAATCCTTTGATCCGCATCCAAAGTGCATGAAGCTGGTCATAATCTTCTACTGTCATCGCACGAATAATTGTTGTCATATATTTTCCATTCCTTTTCTTTTTCTGCCGTGTTCTACGGGAACATCGGAACCAAATCAAGACCTTCACTTTCCGGAAGTCCAAAGATCAGATTCATGTTCTGTACAGCCTGTCCTGCTGCACCTTTTACCAGGTTGTCGATCGCCCCCATCATAATGATACGGTTTGTTCTCGGATCGATCTTAAACCCGATATCGACATAATTGCTTCCTTCTACCCATTTTGTTTCCGGGTAAACATCTTTCTCCAGAACGCGGACAAATTTTTCATTTGCATAATATTTATCGTAAACTGCTTTTACTTCTTCCCAGGTAACATCCTTTGTAAGCTTCGCGTACTCTGTTGCCAGGATTCCTCTGTTCATCGGAACCAGATGCGGTGTAAAGTTAATCACAACCTCTTTGCCGCTCGCATATCCAAGCTGTTCCTCGATCTCCGGTGTATGTCTGTGTGTTGCCACACCGTATGCTTTCATATTCTCATTGACTTCACAGTACAGGTTCGGAACCTTTGCCCCTCTTCCTGCTCCGGATGTTCCGGACTTGGCATCAATGATCAGCGTATCCATATCGATCAGTCCTTCCTTTGCCAGCGGATAAGCAGTCAGGATGGAGCATGTTGTATAGCATCCAGGATTGGCGATCAGTCTTGCGCCTTTGATATCTTCTCTGTTCACTTCACACAGTCCGTAAACTGCTTCTTCGATAAACTGCGGGCTCTTGTGCTCAATACCGTACCATTTTTCGTAAGTCTTGACATCTTTGATACGGAAATCTGCGCTCAGGTCGATGATCTTAACCTTTGATAAGATTTCTTCATTAACTAATGATGCGCACAGTCCCTGTGGAGTTGCTGTGAAAATCACATCTACCTGATCTGCAAGTTGTTCCATATTATCATCTAAACATACCGCATCTACGATCTGAAACATATTGCGGTATACATCTGCATATTTCTTATCGATATAGCTTCTTGAGCCAAACCATTTAATTTCTACGTCTTTATGTCCTGTTAAAATGCGAACCAGTTCTCCTCCGGCGTAACCGGTAGAACCGATGATTCCTGCTTTAATCATGTAAACCATCCTTTCGTAAATGCCGTATTTGTGTATAGATAGGCATAATCATAAATACTATAAACCCATTAATCCCTATTGTAAAGGGGTTCGCGGTAATTGGGGGAATGTTTTCCGATTGGTTCAGTATACATGGTTTTATTTTGGAAAGCAAGTGGTTTTTTGATTTTTATGCATGTTTCTGTGTATTTTTATGTATAATTTCTTATTTTTATGCATTTATATTTATTTTTATGCATTGTTATGCATTTTTATTATTATAAGATGTATTAAGTCTGTATTCTTTTTATTGACTATTTTAGGAAAATTCAATTAGTATTAAGGAAGTGATTGTAAAGGAGTTGTTATTTTATGGAACGGGATCTTACTTCGGGGAGTGTTTTTCGGAATGTGATTTATTTTTCGCTGCCTTATTTTTTATCTTATTTTTTGCAGACGCTTTATGGGATGGCGGATCTTTTTATTGTTGGGCAGTTTGATGGGGTTGCCAGTACAACAGCGGTTTCGATTGGGAGCCAGGTGATGCATATGTTGACGGTGATGATCGTGGGGCTTGCGATGGGGGCTACAGTTTCAATCGGGCAGTCTATTGGAGCGGGCGATAAGAAAAGGGCTTCTGTGTTTGTGGGAAATACGGTGATTTTGTTTATGGGGATTTCTCTGGTGCTGGCGGTTTTGCTTCTGTTTTTTGTGAAGCCGGCTGTTGCCGTGATGTCTACACCTGCGGAGGCTGTGTCAGGAACGGCAGCTTATCTGACGATCTGTTTTCTCGGGATTCCTTTTATTACGGCGTATAATGTGATCAGTTCAATTTTCCGCGGACTGGGGGATTCTAAAAGTCCGATGTATTTCATCGCAGTTGCATGTGCGGTGAATATTATACTGGATTATCTGTTTATCGGATTTTTCCATCTGGGAGCTTCCGGTGCTGCGCTTGGCACAACACTTTCCCAAGCGTGCAGTGTTCTGTTTGCACTGATTGCCATTAAACGTAAGCAGACCGGACTTTCTCTTTCCGGAGACTGTTTCCGCCCACAGAAAAAACCGCTTGGCAAAATTCTGAATATTGGGATTCCGGTAGCGCTTCAGGACGGATTTATTCAGATTGCTTTCATTATTATTACGATCATTGCCAACCGGCGCGGACTGAACGCAGCCGCTGCTGTCGGCATTGTGGAAAAAATCATCAGCTTTCTGTTCCTGATTCCGTCTTCCATGCTTTCGACTGTTTCTGCACTCGCAGCTCAGAATATCGGTGCCGGAAAGTATGACCGTGCAAAGCAGACGCTTCGCTATGCCATGATGATCGCCATTGGATTTGGTCTGGTCGTCTCTATATTGATCCAGTTTATCGCAGCTCCGGTTGTCGAACTTTTCACTGCAGACGCAGCCGTTATTCTTCTCGGCGCACAGTACATTCGCGGATATATCTGGGATTGTATTTTTGCCGGCGTTCATTTCAGTTTCAGCGGATACTTCTGTGCATGCGGAAAATCTGGAATTTCATTTTTACATAACCTGATCGCTATTTTGTGCGTGCGTATTCCGGGTGTTTATCTGACTTCAAAAATTTTCCCGCATACACTGCTTCCGATGGGACTCGCAACCGCTACCGGCTCCTTATTGTCTGTGATCATCTGCATCATTGCTTACCGATGGTTATGTGAAAAATCCGGAAAATAGAATACAGGATCGGACTCTTACGGATTTCTCCAAATCATCAAAAATGGTGACTCACTACGAGCCACCATTTTTGATGATCACTTATCTGATATGCGCTTCTTCATGTGCAAGCAGCCATTCTTTCTTTTCAAGTCCACCGGCATATCCGGTCAGGCTTCCGTCGCTTCCGATGACCCGGTGACAGGGAATAATCACAGAGATCGGATTATGTCCGACCGCACCTCCGACTGCCTGCGGCGAGATACTTTTCGCGCCCCGTTTTACTGCAAGGATCTTTGCAATCTTTCCATAAGTAATGGTACATCCATATGGGATTTTTGCGATAATCTTCCATACTTCTTTTCGGAAATCACTTCCTGCAGGTGCAAGAGGAAGTTCTTCCGGATCCGGATCCTGCCCTGCAAAATACCGATCCAGCCAGTACTCTGCCTGATCCAGTACCGGCAAGTCTTTCTTCTCCTCAAAATCTTCTATAATCTTGTCCATATAGTATTTCTGTCCTTCAAACCATACACCGACAAGTACATCCTCCCGTGCTCCAAGCGTAATTTTCCCGATCGGCGAATCATAGTAGCTTACATACAGCATTTTTCATTCTTCCCCTTTTTCATCCGTCCTGATACCCATGTTTTTGAGGATTGCGAGAGTGCAAAGCACGTAGCAATCTGGTATCAAAGGGGTCAAAATACCTTTGGACCCCAACATCTTAAAAATAAAAACAAAATTCCTTAACTTTTGTATCATTCAAATTATAAAATGGAGATTTTTTCCTGTCAATCTTCTTATCCGCGAATTTGTCCATTTCCAAAGATCACATACTTTTTCGTGGTAAGGGCTTCCTGCCCCATCGGTCCGCGGGCATGAAGTTTCTGGGTACTGATTCCGATTTCCGCCCCGAATCCAAATTCGTTTCCGTCAGTAAATCTGGTTGACGCATTGACATACACTGCCTTCTGCCGGCAATGTCAGAACGAAATCAAATATGTTATTCTTATTCATTTTATGCATATCACTCATCTCGCCGGTTCCTTTCTTCCTTTAGCGTGTTACCTTGTTACTTTTTGTTATATTTTACGGGTTTTTGTGTAAATGTCAAGTATTTTTCTGATTTATCTTTATATTTTCTGTTTAATCTTCTTCTATCCTTCTTTTTTCTTATTATTCTCTTTCCTTTTTATACATAATTATGCATATTTTATGTATATTTTTACTTTTATTTGCATAAAAATAACATTTTTAAAAGTTTTTTCATTTTATTATTGCATAAATATAAAAAATGGTGTATAGTGGGTTGTGAATTGAATACAAAAGAAAATTTTTAGGAGGTTTATATACAATGAAAGAAAAAGTAGTTCTTGCATATTCTGGTGGTCTTGATACTACCACACTGATCCCTTGGTTAAAGGAGACATTTGATTACGAAGTTATCTGCTGCTGTATCGACTGCGGACAGGGCGAAGAGCTGGATGGTCTTGATGAAAGAGCAAAACTCGCAGGTGCTTCTAAATTATACATCGAAGATATCACTGATGATTTTTGTGACAACTATATTATGCCATGTGTACAGGCAAATGCTGTTTACGAAAATGCATACCTTCTCGGAACTTCTATGGCTCGTCCGGCAATCTCCAAGAGACTTGTTGAAATAGCAAGAAAAGAAGGTGCTACTGCTATCTGCCACGGTGCTACCGGAAAAGGAAATGACCAGATCCGTTTCGAGCTTTCTATCATGGCTCTTGCCCCGGATCTTAAGATCATCGCTCCTTGGAGAATGACAGATCTGTGGACACTTCAGTCACGTGACGATGAGATCGCTTACTGTAAAGCTCACGGAATCGATCTTCCGTTTGACGCAAGCCACAGCTATAGCCGTGACCGTAACTTATGGCACATCAGCCACGAAGGACTGGAACTTGAAGATCCATCCTGCGAACCAAATTACGCTGATCTTCTTGTTCTTGGAAATACACCGGAAAATGCACCGGATGAAGATGAATATGTAACTATGACATTTGAAGAAGGTGTTCCGAAGACAATCAACGGCGAAGCCATGAAGGTTTCTGATATCATCCGCAAACTCAACGAACTTGGCGGCAAGCATGGTATCGGTATCGTTGATATCGTTGAGAACCGTGTTGTTGGTATGAAATCCCGTGGTGTTTATGAAACTCCTGGTGGAACAATCCTGATGGAAGCTCACAAACAGCTTGAAGAACTGGTTATCGACCGTGCTACCATGGAAGTTAAGAAAGATCTTGGCAACAAACTCGCTCAGGTTGTATACGAAGGAAAATGGTTCACACCACTTTGTGAAGCTCTTCGTGCTTTCGTAAAATCTACCCAGAAATATGTTACAGGTGAAGTTAAATTCAGACTTTACAAAGGAAATATCATTAAAGCCGGAACTACTTCTCCATACTCACTTTACAATGAATCTCTGGCAAGCTTCACAACTGGTGATATGTACGATCATCATGATGCAAGCGGATTCATCACTCTGTTCGGACTTCCGCTGAAGGTTCGTGCGATGAAGAATCTTGAGGTAAACAACAAATAATTGTATATCCCCATACTGACAGATTTAAAGGACGTTGATATGAAATTATCAGCGTCCTTTTTCTGAGCAAGCCAACGCTTAAAAGGTTCCGCTTTTGGCGAGGGTCTACATGAAATGTAAGTTTCACTCCAACAGGCTCGTCAGGCATACAATGTCATTTTTATAATTATGCTATAGTAGTTATCAGCCATTTATGATTCATATAAAGGCATATCCACCCCGTATTCTCTATCAATCCCCATACAGATCTGCTCAAATATCTGATTCGGCAGATATACACCTTACTTTCCGCTTTCAGGCAGCTCTCCCAGTGATAGTTTCCCCGGCACAACGCAGTTCCAAGACCGGGAGACGCGCGCAAAGTGAGATCATATTTCAGGCGATACTCCCCTGGTTTTATTTCGGGAAGTTCCTTACAAAATTGCAGATCTGGCATGAATTTCATTCCCATTTCTTCTGCTTTCTATCATTATATGATACCACAGGCATAGTCGTTCTTATTCTGTCAGTTCTTGCTCTTTAATCTTCAACCAGTCCTCTTTCCACTACATTTTCCACGGCATCCATCTGTTCCAGGATTTCTTCACGGCGTTCATCCAAAAGTAAACCTTTGTTGTATTTGTAATACATCGCACAGTCATTTTCCCGCAGGAACGCAATGCTGTACACATTACTGTTGAGTTCCGTGACAAATACTGCCATTTCCTGGCTCTCGCCGAAAGCAGATTCCAGGAATTCAAAGCAGTGATTCAGCGTTTCCAGTGTCTTATCTGCCATTTGCTCTCTCTGCTCTTCTTCGCTGTCAAATGTGGCCTTTACAGACTCAAATTCCGGAGCTTTCTGGTATTCTTCCAATTTGCATAAAATACGCTCCATACGGTGCATTTCCGCCTTTGTAAGCTGTCCGGCGGCCTTCTTCTGTTCAACTTCCCGCCTAAGAGACTGAATTTTCGCAGCAAGGACCTCTCCCGGAACTGCACCTTCCTTTTGCAATTCCTCTTTATAAGCACACAGCTGAGCAAACAGTCCCTCCACAAATTTTTCCATCTCATATTCTTCTTTAAAAAGTTCTGCCATCTTTCCGACCAGAAGATTTACCACACTCAGCCGCTCATCAAACGACGCAAATTTCAAACGTTCTAAGGTATCTTTTTCATAATATCCTGCAAGGATCCGCTCCAGTCCATACTCCTTCTGATATTTTCGGTAAAGCTCCAGATAATTTGCAAAATCCTTCGCTGTCTTCCAGTGCTGGAGGTACTGATGCACAACCTCACGATCCACCTCTTTACCAAGCTTTTCATAAACCTGGATCAACCTTGACAGGTCTTCCCATCCTCTGGCTGTGACAAACATTTTTCCATCTACTGTATTTTCCATACGATAGAAATTCTCTTTTCGAAGTTCCAGATAAGAAAGCACTGCAGGATGGATTCCAACCTGATACGCATATTCCTTCCAGACATCAAAATCAGCTTCCACATCGATCCGCTTGATCCGGTCCAGTGTCACCACATCAAATTCCCGCACCGACTTATTATATTCCGGCGGATTCCCTGCCGCCACAATGATCCATCCCTCCGGCACACTCTGATTACCAAACATCTTGCACTGTAAAAACTGCAGCATCGTCGGCGCCAACGTCTCTGAAACACAGTTGATCTCATCGATAAACAGGATTCCCTCTTTCATGCCGCTCTGCTCTATCTTTTCATATACAGCAGCAATGATCTCACTCATCGTATACTCGGTTACCGAATACTCTTTTCCACCGTAGATCTTTGTCTGAATAAACGGAAGCCCGATCGCACTCTGTCTGGTATGGTGCGTGATCGTATACGCAACCAGTCCGATCTCACATTCCCTTGAAATCTGCTCCATGATCTGTGTTTTTCCAATTCCCGGAGGTCCCATCAGAAGGATCGGTCTCTGATGGATTGCCGGAATCTGATATTCTCCATATTCATCCTTCATCAGGTATGCCTGCACCGCATCCTTGATTTCCTGTTTTGCACGTTTAATATTCATCTATTTCTCACTCCTCTCAAATCTTCTTCATCCAGAACCAGTTTCATCGCCCACGGCGGAACTTCCTGTTCTTCTGCCCCGTCGTCCATAAATACAAACGCGGTCTGGTACAAAGGCATTTTCTGCGGATAAATCCCCTGTCCATCGGTAAAATAGATCACACCCTTCAGTTCAGTGAACCGGTGCGTCGCGATCAGATCATCAATATAGGCAAACGCCGGTCTGAAATCCGTTCCACCTTCCCCGACAAGATCCAACTTTTCCATATATTCCTGTAATTCTTCTTTACAGGTAATCTTCCGGTCCGACTGCACCTGGTCATCACATTGTATAATGTGGATATTGACTCTCTGAAAAAAGCTCCCTGCCTCACTTAAAATGCCATAGGTCTCCTCCAGGAATTTTTTTACCAGATCTCCTGAACAGGACATGGAAGTATCGATCACGATTGCAAAATCCTCCACTTTTTTCACTTCTTTCCATTCCTGTGGCTCGATCAGAGGCATATTTCCATAAAGGCGCAGTCCATAACTGTAAAAAACATAATCAAAGCTGTCATCATCCACAGTAACCTCTTCCTTCAGCACAGCAAATTTGCGCAGAAAACCCCGGTAATCATATCGCTGCCGGTTCTCAACCCGGATCTGATCCAGAAAATGCCCGGTATTTGATGCTGCTTCTTTGGAAAATGTTTCCATATCGGTCTGCATTTTCTCACTGATATCCTGCCATCTCTGGTTCATTTCGCTTTGTTTTTCATCATCTTCATCTTTTGCCCAGTACTTGTGATCATCCACGGTAAATTCCCGGGCCATGCGCTCCATCTCTCTGTCCGAAAGCTTCCATCTTACCAGTACTCCATAAATTTTTTCCGCTGTAAATACCTTGATTTCCTCTTTCAGATCCCGGTAGGTTCTCTGTCTGATCCAGGACTGGCTTTTTCGTATATTCTGGAGGTTCCAGTCGTCAATCACAGATTCTACCGCAATATCCGCCGCCAGGTTCCATACAAGCTCTTCCCGTCCATTTCTGCGAAATACATGTCGGAAAATGCAGTGCAGAACCAGATGTAGATAGGCGCGGTTTACCCTGATCCGGTTCTGCCTGTACTCACCTCCCAGCATCTGCCCGTTAAAATACATTGTTTCTCCGTCTGTAGCAAGAAGGTCTACCGAAAAATCCTGTACATAATAAAACGCCGAAAGCGCCACATCCATAAATCTCATTTTCATATACAGTTCATTCCTTGTCAGAACCAGTATTTTATGTCCGATTTCTTCCAGACTCTGTTCTAATGACATTTCTTCCAATCTTTCCACCTTCTTTTACAATACAAACTTTTTCTTCTTTTTTGGAAAACTACGGTAACGCTCATCCATCAAAATAGCTGAAAGTTCTGTCTGTCCGGTATCTGCCGCATAAGCAATCGTTTTTCCCAACGCTTGTTCATCAAAATAATGCTCTCTGCAGCAAAAAAGCAGAACCTCCTGCGGATCTCCGGCGGCGATTTCGCGTCTTTCTTTCACCGCATGGATACAGCTTTCTCCAATTCCTTCCATATGCGCCTTTACATAATTTTCATAGCGCAGCTTTGCCGCATCTTCCAGCTTCCACGGATATCGCAGACGCGTCAGAGCCACACTGAAAATTGCCTCTTCCGAATCTCTTGCTTCAGAAAGTACAAACAGCCGGTCATATTTTCTATAATCCAGTTCCCGCCGGTAAAAGCACTCCCTGTACTCTCCACCGGAACCATAATAATGCGTCTCCACGATCCGCGCCGGCGTATTTTCCACCGCATCTGCGTAATATTCCGGAAACAGGATCTTCGTCTCCGTTCCCTGATAACGCAGTGTTGCAATGATCTGATACCGGATCTCCGTCAGAATTTCCTTAAGACAGGACTTATTTCCATCCATAAAATCAATCTCCACCTTCTCCAGACGACATCCGGTAAATACCCCGCTACCCATCCACACGATTGCATCTGTCCCATGGAAAAGTTTCAGATTCATACATCCATAAAACGCATAATTTCCAATTGACTGTACGGTAGACGGAAGATGGATCTCCCTTACTATTCCACCACAGCAGAGTTCTTCCGGTTGCGCAAAACGATCATCCTCTTCATCTGTCTCTGTCTGATAAACAGATGCATTTTTCTCTTCTTCATCTTTATGCAGTGAAAATGTATATGGAGCAATGCGGATGACAGGAATTCCCTCTATCTGCTCCGGTACTTTTATGATTCCTGAATCCTGCCAGATCCTGAGAATTTCAAGTCCGTTTTCTATTTTCTGATATTGTATCTTCATAAATTTCACTCCTGAAATTGATTCTGTCTGTTCTATCCAATTAAGGATTATAGCAAAAAAAAGCAGATTTTTCCATTATCCACTTCACACAATATATCGAAATTTCACGAAATGTATCGTTATGAACAAAATTATTTACATATCTATAGAATTCCTTTATTCTATAGTTAGATAGTCGGTATGAATATTTGAAGGAGGTACTTATGTATGACGTCAGGCATGTATTAAGAAAAGCCGGTCTCCGTTCCACCTACTCTGGTTATAACTATCTTGCTTCAGCAGTCGCTCTCGTTCTCAAAGATCAGGAATTTTATATGAAGAACGTAACCTCTAATCTCTACCGTGTTGTCGGCGAGCAGTATGGCGTTTCCAACATGTGCGTTGAAGCCGCCATCCGCACAATGATCAACAGTTATTGGAATCAGAATTCTAATAAAATTTTAAGCCCGCTGCTTGGTTATCCTATATTTGACAAACCGACCGCATCCGAATTTATTTCGATGCTGGCGGATTATATCCAGGATCATTCCTCTCGTTAATTATTAGATACTGGTAGAACTTATGCATTATCGCATATCAGCATGGTATATACAGAATAACATTAGTGGGCAGGCATTTAAAAAAGGTGCAGCCTATGAGGTTGCACCTTTTTTATCAAACCGGATTTTCATAATTGGGGACGTTTTTCCATACGCGCTGTTTTAATTGCCACAACTACTATTTGAATCCGTATCAAACTCCGGATTGATTGCATAAAAGTTCTTACTGTTCAGATTATCCTGAACGATCCTTAAACTTTCTCCAAATCTTTGGTAATGTACAATTTCCCGCTTTCTTAAAAAACGAATCGGATCACATACTTCCGGGTCTTTTACAAGCCTTAAAATGTTATCATACGTCGTCCTGGCTTTCTGTTCTGGTGCGACCTCGTAAGAACAACATAGCTGGAAACCCTTGAAAACACGCCATTTTGCGTAGGACAAGCCTTTTCCTGCTACGATTGCATAAGAACAAAAACATAGAAAAATGAAGATGAAGCAAGCTATCCTACATAGTTCCAATGGTTTCAGCAACTAAGACGTTCAACAATGAGCGTCTATTTTTTTACCCAAAATGAAAGGAGAATCAAACATTATGAAAAAGATTATGAAGCGATTGCTTACAGGTGTACTTACCCTTGCAACCGTATTTACTGCATTACCTGTCACACAGGTTCATGCTGCGGATTCCGTCTATACTACTACGGACGGTAAAGCAGGAACAATCGTCAAGATTGACAATGGTGGTTCAGAGGTTTCCAGCTTTGAAGAAAGCATAATGAACGCTGACGGGCAGATTGCCTACTGTATTGATATAAACACAAATTTCCAATCGGGATATAAGAATCGTATCAATGCAACGGAGCGAATGAGCGACGACCAAATATCTGATGTGGCGTTGAATCTGGAATACGTCAAACAGTATGCAGAAAAGCACAGTCTTTCCAGCAAACAAGTCTATCTGTTGGAACAATGTGTTGTCTGGCGAAGATTGAGCGTTCACTTAGGCTGGGGGTACAACAATGTACGAGCTGCCTATGATGAAGTGTCAGAGAAAATCCAGTCAGAAGTCTATGAGAACGCAAAGGCTTTCGCTAAAGAAAATAAAGACCGTTACGATTGCGGTGGTTACATCTATGTTGGTGAAGGACAGGACTTAGGACAGTTCTGGGCGAAGTTAGCTGTCGGTGATGGCAAGATTCAGAAATCGTCCAGTAATACAGCGATTACAAAATCTAATGACTGCTATTCTTTATATGGTGCGACTTATGGTGTCTATTCTGATAAAGGCTGCACGAAATCAGTTGCCACACTTATGACAGATGGCAACGGGAATACGGATACGGTGAAGTTGAGAGCTTCTACATACTATGTAAAAGAAATCGAAGCTCCAAAAGGATTCCAGTTAGATAACAACGTCTATACCCTTACGGTAAAGGCTGGTGAAACTTCCACATTGAAAGTCAGCGATACACCAAAAGTCACAGACACTTTGGTTGAGCTTTTCAAGATTGATATGGAAACAGGAAAAGCAACCGCACAGGGTAACGCTTCTTTAGAGGGTGCGGAGTTCGTCTGGAAGTATTATGACGGTTATTACACAAAAGATAATCTTCCATCAGAACCAACACGCACATGGACGACAAAGACAAAAGCGGAAAAAGGCAGCGATAACACTATCCACTATATCACAAGATTGGCAGATTCCTATAAGGTATCTGGTGACAGCTTCTATACACAAAACGGTACTATCTGTTTACCGCTTGGTACTATCACTGTAGAAGAAAAAGCTGCTCCAAACGGTTACTTGTTAGATGGTGCTTATATGCAAGCCGCTGGAAGTTCTGAACAGATAAAAGGCGTGTATGTGGCACAGATTACAGAAGATGGCGAACTTGCAGCATTAAGCGGCAGCAACCAGTATTCCGTATCGGACAAGATTATCCGTGGAGGTGTGAGAATCCAAAAGCGTGACCTTGAAACAAAAGACACAAAACCACAAGGCGGTGCAACATTGAAAGATACTGCCTTTGAAATTATTTCCTTAAATGATAATGCGGTATTGGTAGATGGCAAATTATACAACAAAAATGAAACAGTCAAGACAATCCATACAGGCGTTGACGGTATCGCTACGACTGCCGCAGATACTTTACCTTATGGAAAATACCGCTTAGAAGAAAGCAACGCCCCAGAGGGATATTTGACGGACGGTGCAAAACCGATTGAGTTTGAAATCACAGAGAATGGAAAAATCGTTGACTTAACTGACGAAGCACATTCCATCTACAATAAGATTAAACGTGGTGACTTGGAGGGTGTGAAAATCGGTGACGGTACTCATAAGCGACTTGCGAATGTTCCGTTCAGGATCACAAGCAAGACCACAGGCGAAAACCACATCATTGTGACGGACGCAAACGGTCAGTTCTCTACCGCTGCTGACTGGGTATCTCATACACAGAACACCAACGCTGGCGAAAACAGTGAGGACGGTATCTGGTTCGGTACTTCCACACCAGACGACAGCAAAGGTGCGTTGCTCTACGATACCTATACAATCGAGGAATTACGCTGTGATTCCAACAAAGGAATGACACTGATTCCTGCTTTTGATGTGATAGTTTCAAGAAATAAGACTGTCATTCATTTGGGTACATTGACAGATGATTATGAACCAGAAATCTCTATCCATACTACCGCTGCTGATAAGGCAACAGGCGAAAAATCAATTGTCGCTGGTAAAAGCGTGACTATCGTTGATACCGTCACTTTAGACGGACTTACAAAAGGTACGAAGTATCAACTAAAAGGCTGGCAGATGGTGAAGTCTGAAAACGCACAGCTTCTTATTGATGGTGAGCCTGTGGAAAGTGATTACACTTTCACTGCAAAAAAATCAGAGATGGAAGTTGAGGTTTCTTATACATTCAATGCTTCTGCTCTTGGTGGTAAAGATCTTGTAACTTTTGAGGAATTGTACGATTTATCCAATCCAGACGAGCCTATCAAGGTGGCAGAACATAAGGATATTGAGGACGACGGGCAGACTGTGAGAATCGAGGAAAGAATCATCACCATTCATACCACAGCTACCGACAAGGCAACAGGTGAAAAGATGATTGTTGCTGGTAAAGAGGTGACTGTCATTGATACGGTCACTTTAGATGGCTTGGAAAAAGGAACAAAATATCAGCTTAAAGGTTGGGAAATGGTGAAATCTGAAAATGCAGAGCTTCTTGTGGGTGGTGAGCGTGTGGAAAATGACCTTGCTTTCACCGCTACGGACACGAAGATGGAAGTTCAGATTACATTTACATTCAATGCCAGCGAGCTTGCAGGCAAGGAGCTTGTGACATTTGAGGAATTGTACGATTTATCCAATCCAGACGAGCCTACAAAGGTAGCAGAACATAAGGACATTGAGGACGACGGACAGACTGTGACAATCACAGAGCGTATCATTACCATGCATACAACCGCTACCGACAAGGCAACAGGGAAAAAGACAATCGAAGCTGGTAAAGATGTGACTATCGTTGATACCGTCACTTTAGACGGACTTGAAAAAGGTGTGAAATATCAGCTCAAAGGCTGGGAAATGGTGAAATCTGAAAATGCAGAGCTTATCGTTAATGGTAAGCGTGTGGAAAATGAACTTACTTTCACCGCTACCGATACGAAGATGGAAGTTCAGATTGCATTTACATTCAATGCCAGTGAGCTTGCAGGAAAAGAGCTTGTCACATTTGAGGAATTATATGACGTGACAAATCCAGACGAGCCTATCAAAGTAGCTGAACATAAGGACATCAAGGATAAGGGGCAGACGGTGACAGTCAAAGAAAAACCAGAATCCCCTGCCACATCAGAAGAACCCAGCACACCAACAAGAACAGGCAATTCACCAAAGACAGGTGACAATACACCATTTGCCGCATTGTTCGCTATGATGGGGATTTCCGCTGCTGGTCTTATTTTTGCAGGATATAAGAGATTTCGCAAAGTAAAGAAAGTTAAATAATACGGGAGGTCACAGTATATGAAAACTTCCCGTTCGCCGCCCACCATAAAGAAGTCAGTCTGTAACTGACAGCTTAACCAAATTCTGCTTGATTATCATTTATCTTTCTGAATGGGGATTGTCAAGGGTGCTTCAAGCACAACGCTTGCCCTTGATGATTCACAGGCAGACAGATACTATCCAGACAGCAGAATGACACTATCAATCATTAAAAATATAGAAAGAAAAGAGGTAAATACATTTATGGAATTAAAACACGTTATCCCTAACATGGAAAGAACATTCGGGAATTTGGAATTTGCAGGTGAGAATAAGGTGGAACAGCGTAGGATCAACGGACGTATGACGGTCGTTTCCCGTATCTTCAACCTTTATTCGGACGTGCAGAGAGCAGATGATATTATCGTGGTGCTGCCTGCTTCTGCTGGTGAGAAGAACTTTGAATCAGAGGAAAAAGTTAAACTTATCAATCCAAAAATCACCGCAGAGGGTTACAAAATCGGTACAAGAGGATTCACAAACTATATCCTGTCAGCGGACGATATGGTGAAAGCATAAGGAGGAAAAATTTATATGAGATTAGCAAATGGAATCATTATTGATAAGGAAAAGACATTCGGAGTGTTGAAGTTCTCGGCGTTGCGTCGTGAGGTACATATCCAGAATGAGGACGGTACGGTTTCTGAAGAAATCAAGGAACGTACCTACGACTTGAAGTGTAAGGAACAGGGACGCATGATACAGGTAAGTATTCCCGCCACTGTTCCGTTAAAGGAATTTGACTACAACGCAGAGGTGGAAATCATCAATCCTGTGGCTGATACGGTGGCAACCGCTACATTTCAAGGTGCAGACGTTGACTGGTATATCAAGGCAGATGATATTGTGTTAAAGGGTAAAATAAATCAAATGGCAACTAATAATATACTACCAAAAAATAAATAGTATAGATAAAAATTATCTGATATAATCATTTATAGAAAGTGGGTGATTATATGAGTAAAAAAGCAAAAAGTTTTGAAGAATTTTATTCTAAAAATAAAGATGATATTTTGGATATTGATATTGTAGCTGATTATGCAGAGTCCCATGATGGGGATACTACACCATTTGATAAAGATATGTTTTGTCCAGAATGTAAACAAGCAGAATTGAGTTTTGTTCATAAAACTTCTAAACGTCGTGCTCATTTAAGAAGAATTAAAAGCTCAAATCATAAAGATGGCTGTTCATATAACTATGAATATGCTTCCAAAAAGACAGTCAAAAAATATGTAGATTCTTTAAATTATGAGGAAATACAAGATAAGTTAAATTCAATTATGAATATGTTATGCCGAAAACATAATACGAAAAAGACAACCAGTAATGATAATGAGGATTTAACGAAAAAAAGAAAGAATCCTATGCTTATCCCAGAACGAAAAGATTGCGAAACTGTTTTAAGAGCATTGCAACGAAAAAGACTTAATGGCTGGATTGACGAATCAGATGGTGAAGATTTTTGCGTATTCTATGGCAAAGTAAAATTAAAAGTTATAGAAAAAGAAAAAAATAGCGATGACCCAAAAAAGACTTATAAATATTACCTGCTACAAATATATACCCAAAATAAAAAAGGCGAATGGAAATTCAGAACAAGTTTATATCGAGGTAATATGCGAGATTTAGTAAATGAAGAAGTAATGTATAATATTGTAATGATTGGACACTTGGATTTTCAATTTAAGCCATTTACAATCAAATTAGCAAATAAAAACGCTATCAAATATCGTGAAGCATAGTTATAGAGCAGTAGATTCTACAGAATTTACTGCTTTTTCTATATCCAAAGGAATGTTTATGAATTTACTGAAATATAAAGGAAAACATATTCGAGTCAGTGACAAATCATTGGTTTTTCGTTTCTCGGCTGGTTCACTGTTCCTGCTGTTCCTTGCTGTGATTATGCTGCTGAACCTAAAGTCAATCCTCACTACGGACTGGAAATCGGTCAGCTTTCTACAAGATGGCAACGTCCATTTAGTAGTCACACCATATAGGATAGTGACTATTGTTGTGGCGGCTCTGGTCTGTGTGCTGGCTGCCCTTTTCTATCGCAGATTCCAGTATGACAGAGTGAAGCAGCTCTTTCACCGTCAAAAGCTGGCTCGTATGCTGCTGGAAAATGGCTGGTATGAATCAGAATCCACACAGGACAGCGGCTTTTTCAAGGATTTGCCAGCCACTACCAAAAAAGAGAAAATCACCTATTTTCCTAAAGTGTATTACCGTATGGAGCATGGACTTTTATATATCCGTACAGAAATCACATTGGGGAAATATCAAGAGCAGCTTTTACACTTGGAAAAGAAACTGGAAACAGGCTTGTACTGTGAGCTGGTTTCCAAAGAGCTGAAAGACAGCTATGTGGAATATGTGCTGCTCTATGATACGATTGCGAACAGAATCACTATCAATGAGGTACAGGCTGAACATGGCAGCTTGCGTTTAATGAAAAATGTCTGGTGGGAGTATGACAAGCTCCCCCATATGCTGATTGCTGGCGGCACTGGCGGCGGTAAAACTTACTTTATCCTTACTATCATTGAAGCTCTGCTCCGCAGCAATGCGGTCATGTATATTTTAGACCCAAAGAACGCCGACCTTGCGGATTTGTCCGTTGTCATGCCGGAAGTCTGGTACAAGAAAGAAGATATAACCGCCTGTATTGATAGATTTTATGATGGTATGATGGCAAGAAGTGAAGCTATGAAGCTCATGGAAAGCTACAGGACAGGTGAAAACTATGCCTATCTCGGTCTTGCTCCGTATTTTCTTATCTTTGATGAATATGTGGCGTTCATGGAAATGCTGACAACAAAGGAAAATGCCGCTGTGCTGAATAAGCTCAAACAGATAGTCATGCTTGGACGACAGGCAGGATATTTTCTGATTCTCGCCTGTCAGCGACCAGACGCAAAGTATCTCGGTGATGGAATCCGTGACCAGTTCAATTTCCGTGTGGCATTGGGGCGTATGTCGGAACTTGGTTACAGTATGATGTTCGGTGAAGTAGACAAGGACTTTTTTCTGAAACAGATCAAAGGGCGTGGCTACGTTGATACAGGAAACAGTGTCATATCTGAGTTTTACACTCCCCTTGTACCCAAAGGACACGACTTCCTAAAAGAGATAGGGAGATTATCACAAAACAGGCAGGACGGACAGGCGGCGTGCAGCGCGAAAGCCGCAGGTACGGACTAGCCTGTGTTGGGGTGGCGTGAGCCGCCCCAACCATCTGCCCCCGTTATCTAACAGGGGGGCACAAATTATCTGGAAACAGTCAATTACATATCGAAAAATCCTTGAAAACAGAGGACTTTTCAAACATTCAAGGGAGTGTGACAAAATCGGTAACTGTCACATTCCTTTTTCGATTGGAGGGATTGAAACTGAATGATACCGACTGGATAAATGATTTTAAGGAAAAACGGACGCAGTACGGCGTTTCCCAGAATCGTCTTGCGGTCATGGCTGGTGTCAGTCGTGAGTATGTCAGCAGGATTGAATCTGGAAAAGTAGCCTTGACAGAAGAAATCAAGGGGAAATTCACGGACGCTCTGGAAAAGCTGAATCCAGACAATCCGCTGGAAATGGTCTTCGATTACGTCAGAATCCGATTTCCCACACAGGACGTTAAGCACGTGGTTGAGGATATTCTCAAATTAAGGCTTGATGTGATGATACATGAGGATTTCGGGTTCTACTCCTATGCGAAACATTATGTCTTGGGTGATGTGTTCGTGCTGACTTCGCCCGATAAAGAAAAAGGCACATTGCTAGAGCTGAAAGGGAAAGGCTGCCGCCAGATGGAGAGCTACCTTTTAGCACAGCATAGGAGCTGGTATGACTTTCTCATGGACGCTCTGATAGAGGGAGGTGTGATGAAACGTCTTGACCTTGCCATCAATGATATGGCAGGAATCTTAGACATTCCAGAGCTGACAGAGAAATGTAACCATGAGGAATGTATTTCCGTATTCCGCAGCTTCAAGAGCTACCGCAGCGGTGAGCTGGTGAGAAGCAATGAACAGGATAAATACGGTATGGGAAATACATTGTATATCGGTTCGCTCAAATCAGAGGTTTATTTCTGTATCTACGAAAAGGACTATGAACAGTACGCAAAGTATGACATAGCCATTGAGGATACGAAAATCAAGAACCGTTTTGAAATAAGATTGAAAAATGAGCGAGCCTATTATGCGGTGCGTGACCTGCTGACCTACCATGACGCAGAGCGTACCGCTTTTGATATTATCAACCGTTATATCCGATTCGCTGACAAGGAGGTGGAGAAACGACGCAGCGAATGGAAAACCAATGAGAAATGGGCGTACTTTATCGGTTCTGATCGTGGGCGTCTGAAACTGACGACCAAACCAGAACCGTACACGCTCACAAGGACGCTGAACTGGATAAGCAGACAGGTCGCTCCCACATGGAAAGTCTTGCAGCAGATAGACAGTACCAACGGTACGACCTATCTCAAAGATATTTTAGACCATGCGAAGCTCACGGAGCGTCACAAGAAACTGATTGAACAGCAGACAACTTCTACAGAGGAAATCATCAACAAGGAGGAATGACAACATGAAACATATCTTATTTGATTTATTTTTAGTATCTCTTGGTTCAGGTATCGGAGTGGTTACAATGTGTCTGGTACGGGCTGGCAGCCAGTTTGACAGAGATATGGAAACATAGAGATGAGCAAAACACATTGATCCAAAAGTAGAACTTGGCAGTTAGCTCCCATAAA
>NZ_JAQEKS010000013.1:0-63765 GCF_027679115.1 Coprococcus sp. TM115-187
TCGTTGAAGTAGGAATGAAACATAGAAGTTTGTAACTTTTTATAAGTTTTCAGTAACGGCTGATTCATATGAAGATGGTAGTATTAGTAGAAAACAGTTCCAGATGCAGACTTTGTGCAGAACATGGGCTGTCGGTTTATATCGAATATGAGGGAAAGACGTACCTTCTGGATACTGGCGCAACAGCGCTCTTTGCAGAAAATGCAAAGGAGCTGGGGATTGATCTTTCGAAAGTAGATACGGCGTTTTTATCCCATGCACATTATGACCACAGTGGCGGTTTTGAGGAGTTTTTTAAGGAGAATGACAAAGCAGCGGTCTATATGCAGGAGACGTCTGCTGAGAACTGCTTTTACCGGACAGAAGGAAAAGAGAAATATATTGGAATTCCGCAGCATCTTCTGGAAAATTATAAAGAGCGGTTCCGTCCGTTAAATGCAGTCTGTGAAGTTGAAAAAGGCGTCTGGGTCGTGCCGCATTTTACCGGCGGTCTGGATGAGATGGGACGCAGGGCGCACATGTACCGGAAAATCGGTGAAGAGTTTATTGCAGATGATTTTGCACATGAGCAGAGTGTGGTTTTTGAGACGGGAAAAGGACTGGTGATATTTAATAGCTGTTCCCATGGGGGAATTGTCAATATTGTGCGAGAAGTGCAGATGGCACTCGGCGGGCAAAAGGTCTATGCGGTTGTCGGTGGATTCCATATGATGAAGCTTTCGGGCATGGATACACTTGCCATACCAGAGGAAGAGGTTGTGGAAACTGCGCAGGAATTGAAAGGGCTTGGCGTAGAGGAAATCTATACCGGTCACTGTACCGGAAATATTGCATTCGGGATTCTGAAAAAAGAACTTGGCGAAATGGTACATGCACTTGGAACAGGGGAAACGGTGGTATTTTAAATGAAGGAAGCCCCAGGATTTATCACGGGTAATGAGTTGATAGATCCTGGGGCTTTTGTCTTGTTACATTGCTTCTTTTATGAGTATGACTTCAGGTTCGGTCATTGCATAAGCATCCAGAACTTCATCCAGCTCGTCTGCCCTGATCAGATTTTCTTCCAGAACCAGCTTATAGTGAGGGGGATAAAACAGAAGTTGAATTCTGAAAATAATTGTTAAATATGGCTATTGAATGGAATTGTGTATATAATAACTAAAAAACATTGTCGTTGACTAACCAATATGAAAGCGAGTATACTGTAGTAAAATCAAAGGAGAAAAAAAGAAGGTGTAAAAATGCAGGCATTATCAACAGCTGTTCCGGGGAAATGGTACACGATCAAATGGATGTTCGGAGTACCGGAGGTGCTGGAAAAATTAAAGGAATTCAAAATCAAAGAGGGCAGCGAAATCCATGTGATCCAGAATGATGCCAGTGGTATGATGATTATAGCATCTGACCAGAAGCGGTTCGCTATCAGCCAGGATGCCGCCGCGAGAATTCAAGTATAACAAAGAAATGAAAAATCGATCTTACAATCACAGGAAAAGTAGGATCGATTTTTTTGTATATCCGGATCATGAAGGAGCCAGTCTGTTCGATTTTATAAAGTTTTCACAGAATAACGGATTGTTTTCAGCTGCGATTGAAGATATAATACATTTATGTAACAAAATAGAAGCGCGAAAGAGGGAAAACAAATGTTAGAAATTATTTGTCTTATATGGCTTTGGCGTGTGAATGGAAAGCACGCGATAGAAAGAGGACAGAATCCAAAAAAATATCGTGCATTGACACTGGGATTGTGGTTTGGCCTTGAATTTACCGGTACTTTTGTCGGAGCCTGGCTGATGCAGCTTTTGAATGCTGGTGATAATGCATTTTACGGGGCATATGTTTTTGGAATTATCGGAGCTGCAATTGGTGGTTTCACTTCTTACTGGGTTGCAAAAAAAGCACCGATGGGAAATTACAGACCAGAAGACCAGCCAAATGGATGGAATAATCAGTCAGGTGGATGGAATCAGAGCCAGAACGGCTGGGACAATCAGCAAAATGGATGGAACCAGAATCAGAACAGCTGGGATAATCAGCAAAATGGATGGAACCAGAATCAGAATGTCTGGAACAATCAACAGAATGTCTTGGAACAGCCACAGCAGGAACCGGATTGCCTTTTTGCTCCGGCAACGATCCATATTATCGAAGAAGAGGGCGGTTATACCGGCGGACAGGATGCATTTTTCTTAAATGGCAGACCCATCTGTTCTCTGCGGCCGGGCAGTGAATATACCTTTACAACTTACGCAAAGAAGAATGTGCTTACGATTGGCAGACCGACACCGGAACTGTCAGATGATACAACGGCATTAAAGTTTATTGCCGGAGAAAAAGGTCAGATCGAAATTCATGCATGTGCGGGAAGACTGCTCCCGGGAAAATTCAGCAATTATACAGCATAGGAATATTATGTGGTTCTGAAGCATACACTGTCAACAAAACGGTATATGCGGCAATATGAGACAGAGATCCGAACAAGAAGACGGGACACGAAGGTATCGCATGGCAGATGCAGCAAATTTGCCGAAGGATGTGGTGCTGGGTGTCCCGATTCTGACTCTTACAGGGCATTATGAAGTGAATATAGAGAATTACCGTGGAATTCTGGAATATACCGAACAGCTGATCCGTATAAATGTACGTAGCGGACAGATTCGCATCACAGGGAAATCACTTGAGATCAACTACTATACAACAACCGATATGAAGATTACCGGAAAGGTAGAGAAAATTGAGTATTCTTAGGAAGGGATGACGAAGATGCTGCGATATATTCTGAATAATCTTGCCGGATACCTGCGCATCAGAGTCGAAGGATATTCACCGGAACGTTTTTTAAATCTTTGCTGTTATCATGGGATTTTTCTCTGGAATTTGAGACCGGCAAAAGGGGCATATGAGATGAATATCCGCGTCCGGGATTTCCGCAGACTGCGACCAATGGTCAGGAAGAGCAGGGCAAAGGTACGGATCATCCAGAAAAGAGGAGTCCCGTTTTTTATACATAAATACCGTGGACGGAAGCTTTTTTTTACAGGATCGGTCATCGCAATCTGTCTGATCTTTCTGCTTTCTTCTTTTATATGGAGGATTCAGATTGATGGAAACCTTGCAAGGACAGATGAGGTTTTGCTTTCTTTTCTGACGGAAAAAGGAATTGCCTGTGGAATGGCAAAAAAGAATGTAGACTGTGACCGGATTGAAAAAGATATTCGTATGGAATACGACGATATTATCTGGGTTTCAGCCTATGTTCATGGGAGTTGTCTGAAGATTAAAGTCAGGGAGAATCCTGACCGGAAGGAGCTGCAGACAGAAGCTGAGGCGGAAGCGCCGATGGATATTGTGGCAGAAGCGGACGGGATCATTCAGAAGATCATTACACGAAAAGGGAATCCGCTTGTCCGGGAAGGCAGTGAGGTAAAAAAAGGAGAGATCCTTGTGAGTGGAAGTGTGGAAGTAAAGAATGATTCAGATGAGGTGACAGGATACCAGTACCGGGTATCGGATGCAGACATAATAGCACAGACAACGGTTGCGTATACAGATATTCTTGACAGGTTGCATCCGGTATGGAAAGATACCGGCAAGAAGAGCTGGAGGTTCTGGATAGAAACACCGGGAAGGCTGTATCTTTTTGGCAGGCGGGAGCTACCTTACCCGGAATATAATGCGCTGACCTGCAGATATACCCTGTATTTGGAGAGACACTTTCCATTTCCGGTCTCGGTAAGAGTTGAACGGAGCAAAGAGAGCAGAAAAGAGGAGATTTCTTATACAGACAGGCAAGCAAGAGAAATTCTGTCCTATAATTTTGAGAAGTTTTGCGCCCGATTAGAGAAAAAAGGGGTTCAAATTTCAGAGAATGATGTTAAAATATACAGGGAGACGAACCGGTATTCGGCAAAGGGGAAACTGGTTTTATCCGGACCGTTCGGAATTGTACAAAAAGGAACGGTACATGAACTGCCGAAGGCAGATGCAGAAAATATACAGCAGGAAGGAAACTGATTTATGGGAATTCTTGAGACCATGATAGACATACCGGCTGAACATGAAAAAAATGTGTTTGGCCAGTTCGATATATTTGCAAAAAAAATTGAGAGAGCTTTACATGTTACACTGATCGCGCGAAATGGAAAGGTGAAAGTCCTTGGAGAAGAAAAGAATGTAGAGAGGGCGCAGCAGGTATTGTCGCAGCTTACCGAGCTTTCCAGGCGCGGGAACATGATCCAGGAGCAGAATGTAGACTATGCCCTGTCCCTTACGATGGAAGACAGCGCGGAAGATATTTTGACAATTGATAAAGACCTGATCTGTCATACACTTCAGGGAAAGCCAATCAAACCAAAGACGCTCGGACAGAAGAAATATGTGGATGCGATCCGGGAAAAGATGATCACCTTTGGTCTTGGCCCTGCCGGAACCGGTAAAACTTATCTGGCGATGGCAATGGCAATCACGGCGTTCAAACGCAATGAAGTGGGGCGTATCATTCTGACACGTCCGGCAATTGAAGCAGGAGAAAAGCTTGGCTTTTTGCCGGGAGATCTGCAGAGTAAGATCGATCCATATTTAAGACCACTTTATGATGCACTCTATCAGATCATGGGAGCAGAAAGCTTTATCAAGAATTCAGAAAAAGGGCTGATCGAGGTTGCGCCTCTTGCCTATATGCGAGGCAGAACCCTTGATAACGCTTTTATTATTCTGGATGAGGCACAGAATACCACACCGGCGCAGATGAAGATGTTCCTGACACGTATTGGCTTTGGATCCAAAGTCGTGATTACTGGAGACTCTACACAGAAAGACCTTCCGGCAGGACAGACATCCGGACTTGATGTGGCAGTGAGTGTAGTCAAGAATCTGGAAGATATTTCGATTTGCCGTCTGACCAGCCGGGATGTTGTCAGACATCCGCTGGTACAGCGAATTGTTAAAGCGTACGAGGAATACGAGCAAAAGCAGGAACAGAAAAAATCCCACACTAGAGACAGAAAGAAACGAGGAACAAGATGAGACTATTTTTAGAGGATGAGGGAGCATTGGATTTAAAGCTGCCTTATGAAGAACTGGCGACAAAAGTTGCAGATGCAGTCCTGGATTATGAGAAGTGCCCATACGAGGCGCAGGTAGAACTTCTTCTTACGATGAATGAGGAGATCCGACAGATGAACCTGGAATTTCGCGGAATCGACCGTGCAACCGATGTCCTGTCATTTCCGATGACGGAATTCCCGTCACCGGCTGATTATGCATATCTGGATACAGATGACAGTTCATTTGATCCGGAAACCGGAGAACTGATGCTCGGCAATATTGTGATTTCCAAAGAGCGCGCAAAGGAGCAGGCAGAAGAATATGGCCATTCGGTAGAACGTGAATTTGCTTTCCTTATTGCGCACAGTATGTTGCACTTGTTAGGTTATGACCATATGGAAGATGAAGAACGGCTCGTGATGGAAAAGAAACAGCGGGAAGTTCTGGAGATGCTGGGAATTACAAGATAGATAAAAGTATGAGGTTTTAACGTATGGGTAAAAAGAAAAAATCAAAGGGCGGCAGTTTTCTGATGCAGGGAAGCATCCTTGCGGCAGCCGGTATTATCACAAAGATCATCGGGGCAGTATACCGGATCCCGATGCTCAATATTATGGGGCTTAAAGGACAGGGCTATTATGATATGGCATTTCAGGTGTATTCTATTGCTCTGATCATTTCGTCTTACAGTCTGCCGGTTGCGGTATCAAAGCTGGTGTCATTCAAAATGGCGGCAGGAGAACGGAAAAATGCATTCAGGGTATTGAAGGCATCGCTGATCATAGCTACGCTATCTGGTGTCACGATCATGGTGATCGTATTTTTTGGAGCAGAGGCGATCGCAGAATATCTGATGGGAGCCAAAATGAGCTGCTATTCTTTGAAGGTGCTTGCTCCCGGGCTCCTGATTTGTGCGATTATGGCAGTTTTTCGTGGCTATTTTCAGGGGATGGGAACGATGATCCCGACTGCAATTTCGCAGATCATTGAACAGCTTCTCAATGCGATTGTCAGTGTTGTAGGTGCAGCCGTTCTTCTGGAAAATGGAAAACAGATGGCTAAGGTGCAGGGGAATAACCTTTTGGGACCAGCCTATTCCGCAGCAGGAGGTACACTTGGTACAGTAGCCGGTGCTCTGATCGGTCTGCTGTTCTTACTGTTCTGCTATGTGGTATTCCGCAAGCCGATGATGCGGCAGATGAAGCGGGATACCTCGAAAGAACTGGATGATTACCGTGCGATTTTCAAGATCCTGATTCTGACGATCGCACCGATCATTTTAAGTACAACGATTTATAACAGTGCAAATGTTATTGACAGTGCTATGTTCAATAAGATCATGGGCGCACAGGGAACCAGTGAGGCGGTCTGTGCAGAGCTTCTTGGTAAATTAGGACAGTATTATACCCTGTTCAACGTACCGCTTGCCGTTGCGAGTGCATTGGGATCATCTGTGATCCCGGGGCTTGTAAGCGCGGCAGAGAATCATGACAGAAGACTGTTACATAACCGGATTTATACAGTTATCCGTTACACGATGCTGATCGCGATTCCAAGCGCATTTGGATTCTTTGCACTTGGTCAGCCGATCATGGATTTCCTGTGGCCGAATGTAGATAATGTAACACAGGGAATTATGCTGAAGATCGGAGCGATTTCTCTGGTATTTTATTCACTTTCAACCGTTACGAATACAGTGCTTCAGGGTCTGGACCGTATGATGGAACCGGTAAAAAATGCAATGGTATCCCTGATACTACATATTGTATCTCTGTTTATTATGCTTGTTATGTTCAAATGGGGCATTTATGCACTGATTGGAAGTAAGATTGTGTTCTCTTTATGCATGTGTATCATGAATGCACATGATATCCGTGAAGCATGTGGATATCTTCAGGAGAGCCGTAAGACTTTTGTCATTCCGTCTATCGCCGGAGCTGTTATGGCAATTTTGGCATGGGCAGTGCATTTCGTACTTGACACCTTCATCGGAGGAAGAATCGCAACCCTGATCGCCCTCATCGTGGCAGTAGCGGTATACGCAGTCGTTCTCCTTAAAATGGGTGGCATGTCCGAAAAAGAACTCCTCGGTCTCCCAAAAGGTCACCAAATTGTAATAGTCTGCAAAAAATGCCATTTATTAAAAGAACGCAGATATTACTAAGCTGTGGATGATTTGATATCACAACCTAAAAATTCCCCCATAATGAATAAAATCCTCCAAGCAGACCAATACTTGTAGAAAAAGGAGTGTTCCTTATGGAAACAAGATATCATATTGGTCTTTTAACGGGGACTCTTCTGATTCTTGCGATCTTATCTTATGCATATTATGCAGATTATAATTACAGGAAAGAAATTGCAAGGACAGAACAGACGGAGCAGCAGGAAACAGAACAGACAGTCAGCACTCAGGGCGGCGCACACAAAGAAGGGGTGTATTATCTGAAAAACCGCAACGGATATGTGATTGTTTATCTGGACGACCAGACAAGTATTTATGAATATACGAATATCCGTGTCGAAGAGCTTCCGGAAGAACTGCAGAATGAGATCCGGGAGGGAAAGCGGTTAGAGGGAAAAGACAAGCTTTATGGGTTCCTGGAAAATTATTCCAGCTGATTAAAAAGATAACATTATTATATAGAAAAACAAAGAAGGGACAAAAGAAAAATGGAGACAGCAAAAATTGAACGCATTAATGAATTATATAGAAAATCAAAAGCAGAAGGACTGACAGAGGAAGAGAAAAAAGAACAGCAGATTCTCAGACGGGAATATGTAGATGCATTCAAAAGAAATCTTCGTGGACAGCTTAATAACATTTCAATCAAGGAGAAGGATGGATCCATTACAAATCTGGGTGAGAAATATGGACAGAAAAAAGGAAATTAGGGCAAAATTTCTGAAAATGAGACAGGCACTTCCAAAAGAAGAGGTTCGGGAGAAGAGCCTGCGGATCATGAGACGCATTGAAGAGACAGAGACATTTAAAAATGCAGACAACCTTCTTGCGTATATTGATTTTCGTGGAGAGGTGGCAACCGGAACACTGATCGAGAAGGCATGGGAGCTTGGAAAAAAGGTCTATGTGCCACGGGTAGCGGGAAAAGAGATGGAGTTTTATCGGATACATTCTTTTGAGGATCTGGAAAAGGGGGCTTATGGCATCCTGGAGCCGAAAAAAGAATGCCCTGTTTATAAAGCCGGAGAAGGGCAGACTACACTGGCAATCCTGCCGGGAAGTGTTTTTGATGAAAAAAAGAACCGTGTCGGTTATGGCGGTGGATTTTATGATCGTTATTTTGAAAAACGGAAAGATATCTGCCGGATCGCAGCTGCTTATGAAATGCAGATCGTAGAAGAAATTGAGACCGAAGAATTTGATCTTCCGGCAGATTATGTTACAACGGAAGAGAGGTTCTGGTAGAAATTCTGGAAGTGTATCATAGAGAGTTTTGATTGAAAACAGGAATGGGAGCAAACATACAGGAACATTTGAAGAAAATCAATGGATAGTATGTTTGACTCCCATTTTCAGGTTCATATAGTAAGGCTTATTCAGGATAAACCAGCTGTT
This sequence comes from Coprococcus sp. TM115-187, assembly GCF_027679115.1. Lineage (NCBI taxonomy): Bacteria > Bacillati > Bacillota > Clostridia > Lachnospirales > Lachnospiraceae > Coprococcus > Coprococcus sp. TM115-187. The sequence goes on from NZ_JAQEKS010000013.1 coordinate 8,630, forward strand.
TTTCTGTAATATTTTCCAGAACCTCAGTCAGATATCTTTTTGCCATATAATTTGCCATCGGAAGGTTCATGTCCAGATAGTTTCCGCAGTCTTTTGCAGCAGCTCCCGGTACGTCCCCATTGAAGTCTGCGATAAAAGCAAACATTTCTTTCATCAGTGGAACGATATCTTTTGATTCATAATCACCTACAAGAAGAAGGTAGAAGCCGGTACGGCATCCCATTGGTCCAAAGTAAAGTGTTTTTGATGCGTAGTCCCTGTGGTTACGAAGGAAGGTTGCACCAAGATGTTCGATGGTGTGAACCTCTGCAGTATTCATAACCGGTTCTTCATTCGGATTGGTCATGCGGATATCAAAGGTTGTAATGACCTGTTCGCCGGCACAATCCTTACGTGAGACGTAAAGCCCAGGAACAAGCTTCAAATGGTCTATTGTGAAACTGGTAATTTTCTCCATAATCAAGTATCTCCTTTTTTGTACTACGTTTATTATAAGATACCAGGGTAAAAAGGTCAGAAAGCCGATGCAAGCTTGCTTGCAAGAGGTTTTTTGACATCTTGACCCGCCAAAAACATGAGTAAGTAGCCATTTTTCAAAGAAAAATGAGCGGATTACGAATGTTTTTGAGGATTGCGAGAGTGCAAAGCACGTAGCAATCTGGTATCAAAGGGGTCAAAATACCTTTTGACCCCAACATCATTATAACTGTCATAAAGTTTAATAACAAGCCTTTTGGTGGAAGAAAGGTGAAAAATGTGCTATAATCGTTACTGTTAACTCCCGTGCCAATCGCTATGCTGACTGACACGGAGGATGCGTGTGTTTTTAATGATAGCAGGAGGAAGCTAAGAGATGAAAATATATATGATCCGTCATGGAGAGACGGACTGGAATAAAAAAAGAAAATTACAGGGACAGGTGGATATTCCACTGAATGAATTTGGAAAACTACTTGCAAAAGAGACGGCTCCGGCACTCGCAGATGTTCCATTTGCGGTCTGTTACACAAGCCCGCTGAAAAGAGCGGCAGAGACGGCACGGCTCGTCCTGGGGGACAGGGAGGTTCCGATTGTTCCGGATAAGCGGATCCAGGAGATGAGCTTTGGAGAATTTGAGGGACTTTGCTGCAGGGAAGAGGGATGGAATATTCCGGATCCGGGATTTCGCAATTTTTTTAATGCACCGGAAGTGTATCAGCCGCCAAAAGGAGGGGAATCCTTTGAAGAAGTGCGGGCACGTCTGAATAATTTTCTGGAAGAGCTTTATCAGAAAGAAGAGCTTCAGGATAAAAATGTACTTTTATCCACACATGGTGCAGCACTTTGCGGGATTCTGAGCCTGATGAAAGGTCTGCCGATTTCCGGGTACTGGCAGCAGGGGGTACATAAGAACTGTGCGGTATCAATTGCGGAAGTAAAAGATGGAAAAATAGAAATTTTACAGGAAAATGTGACTTATTATCAAGAGTCAGTGCAGGACTGGTAGAAAGTTATTTGATGTCCTAAAGGCTTTCTGATGAATTGTTTAATAAAAAAACTCCCATCCGGAGAAATGTGAGCTAATTATAACTCATTTCTTCTCCGGATGGGAGCTTTTTGATGTTAGATAAAATTCATTGGTATATTCACACAGATATGAGCTATTTTTCAATCGCTTTACACGAATTCCGGACAACCAGCTTACACGGCAGTTTGATCTTAAGTGCAGGTCCCGGATGCTCCCTCAGGAGATGTTGCAGAATAGAAGCTCCGTACATTCCCATATGATAAGCTGGCGCACTGACCGTTGTCAGCGGTGGAGCAGAAAACTGTGCCATATTGATATCATCAAAGCCTACGATGGAAATATCCTCCGGAACACGGATCCCGTGTTCGGTAAAGGCTTTGATCGCACCAAAAGCGATCGGATCACTTGCTGCAAAGATCGCCGTCGGCAGCTTGCCGCCGTTAATCAGATTGCATGCCATCTCATAACCGGAAGAAATCCGGAAGACACCCTCCTGGATATAAGGCTCATAAATCAGATCGTGTGCATCACAGTAATCAATAAAGACTTTTTTCCGGTAATCCGGATAGAGATGATTTTCGCCGATATATTCTTTTCCGGTAAAAAAACCGATCTCCCGATGCCCGATCCCGGTCAGATAATCCAGAGCCTCTGTAACTGCTTCACCGAAATCCGGAATAATTGTGGAAATCCGGTCATCGTTTACCGGCATATCCAGGAACAGGATGCACGAATTCATCTCATACAGATAAGAAATTTCCTCCTGACTGAATTTGCCGATACAGATCAGACAGTCTACATCCTTCAGAACGTCCATGTAATTGATGTCGCTTTTGTAGGTACGCACGATCTGGATATTGTGTGAGAGGCAGTAATCTTCAATTCCCTGACGGATCAGAAGATAATAATTATCCTCCAGTTCCTGCTGGGAAGAGAACCACTGAATGATCCCAAGGGTAAAAAGTGATTTGACAGAAGGACGTCCGCGCTTTACATAATGCAGCTCTCTTGCAGTATCCAGTACTTTCTGTCGGGTTTCCGGTGAGACATTGAGCGTCTCATCATTATTCAGTATACGTGAAACTGCTGCGGCAGAAACACCGGCAGCAGAAGCAATATCTTTGATTGTTGCCATAAGCGGCCCCCTTGTTAAAAAATTTCTGATTCTTCTATTATAACAGAGGAGTAAAAAAATGGAAAGTGAAAGAATTATGTAGAACTGTACAAAAATTCACTAGTAAATTTATTAAAATATTTAGTAAATATATATTGCAAATTTACTAAATATATTTTATAATACAATTATCAAAGCAGAATCGAAAATGTATTTGGAGGAAATGAAGATGAAACAGCTTACAAAACTTATGGAAGAAATGAAACAGGGCGTGTACCGTGATACATTAAAAGATATTTATATTGATGAAAGTGTGATTGCACATCAGGAAGAACGCTATGTAAAAGCGATGGCAGAGTATCAGAAATTGTATGGGGACAGAGAAGTAGAAGTATACAGCGCACCGGGACGAAGTGAAGTTGGTGGAAATCATACAGATCATCAGCACGGAATGGTGCTTGCAACCTCTATTAATCTGGATGCGATCGCAATTGTAAATAAAAATGAAGATATGACCGTCCGTGTGGTATCTGAAGGATATGATATGATCATTATCGATGCGAATGATGTAGAAAAGGTTGACAAAGAAGAAGGGACATCTATCGGACTGATCCGTGGCGTACTTGCAGGACTGAAAGAACGCGGATACAAGATTGGTGGATTCAATGCTTATGTGACAAGTGATGTGCTGATCGGAGCAGGACTTTCTTCGTCTGCTGCATTTGAAACAATCATTGGAACCATTGTTTCCGGACTTTACAACGATATGCAGATCAGCATGGTAGAGATTGCACAGATTGGTCAGTATTCTGAAAATGTTTACTTTGGAAAGCCAAGTGGTCTGATGGACCAGACAGCCTGCGCGGTTGGTGGACTGATCCACATTGATTTCAAAGATCCAAAGGCTCCGGTTGTAGAAAAAGTAGATGTAGATTTTGAAAATCATGCATGCAGTCTGTGCATCGTAGATACCAAAGGTTCTCATCAGGATCTGACACCGGATTATGCACAGATTCCGGCGGATATGAAAGCTATTGCAACATATTTTGGAAAAGAAGTTCTCCGTGACGTAGATGAAAAAGAATTTTTTGCAGCGATCCCGGCACTCCGCGAGAAGCTTGGAGACCGTCCGGTGCTTCGGGCTATGCATTTCTTCGGTGATAATGCGAGAGTTGCAGCACAGGTTGCATCCCTTCGCGAAGGAAGATTTGAAGATTTCCTTAATATGATCAAAGCATCCGGAGATTCCTCTTTCAAATATCTTCAGAATGTATATACTAACCGTGACGTGCAGAACCAGGCAGTATCCATTGCCCTTGCAGTCAGCGAAAATGTACTCGGAAACCATGGAGTATGCCGTGTGCATGGAGGCGGATTTGCCGGAACCATTCAGGCATTTGTGAAGAATGATTTTGTAGAAGAGTACAGAAAAGCATTGGATGCAGTATTTGGAGAAGGATCCTGCCACGTATTAAAGGTTCGTAAATATGGCGGAATGAAAGTAATCGCGTAAACGAAAATATGCTAGCTGTCAAGGTTAGACATAAATACAGATTTTAGTTTGCTATCTGAATAAATAAAGGATTCGGTGTAAAAAATGTGCCGCATTGAAAATGGATGGATAAAGGACGAGCAAAAAGATTTGGAGGAAGAAAAATGATCGATCAGGCAATTACAGAACTGGTACAGTATGGATTAGATACGGGGCTTGTAGCACCGGAAGATAAAATATTTGTTACCAATCAGATTTTAGAGGCACTTGGTCTGGAGTCTTACGAGGAGACACCAGGAAGCAGGGGGGCAGAGGAGCTGGAACAGATTCTGAAGGAGATTACAGATTATGCAGTGGAAAAAGAACTGATTGCAGATTCAATCGTGTACCGGGATCTGTTTGATACAAAAATCATGGGAAAACTGGTTCCGTTACCGAGCATGGTAAGCCATAAATTCTATGAACTGTATCAGGAAGGACCGAAAAAGGCGACCGATTATTTTTACAAGCTTAGTCAGGACAGCGATTATATCCGAAGATACCGGATTAAAAAGGATCAGAAATGGATCACAGAGACACCATATGGGGAGATGGAGATCACCATCAATCTGTCCAAACCGGAAAAAGATCCGAAAGCGATCGCGGCAGCAAAAAATGCTACACAGAGTGGTTATCCGAAATGCCAGCTGTGTAAGGAAAATGAAGGCTACGCCGGTCGCGTCAATCATCCGGCAAGACAGAATCACCGGATCATTCCGATCAGGATCGATGGAAAAAACTGGGGATTTCAGTATTCACCGTATGTGTATTACAATGAACACTGCATCGTTTTCAACGGAGAGCATGTGCCGATGAAAATTGAGCGTGCAACCTTTGCAAAGCTGTTGGATTTTGTCAGCCAGTTTCCACATTATTTTGTTGGTTCCAATGCAGATCTTCCGATCGTAGGAGGATCGATCCTAAGCCATGATCATTTCCAGGGTGGAAATCATGAATTTGCAATGGCAAAAGCTCCGGTTATTAAAGAATATGTGATTCCGGGGTATGAAGATGTGCGCGCTGGAATGGTAAAATGGCCAATGTCTGTTATCCGTCTGCAGTGCAAAGACAAAGAACGTCTGATCAGCGCAGCTGACCATATTTTAATGTGTTGGAGATCTTATACAGACGAAGCCGCATTTATCTTTGCCGAGACGAACGGAGAACCGCACAACACGATCACTCCGATCGCCAGAATCAGGGATGGGTATTTTGAGCTGGATCTTGTTCTCAGAAATAATATTACGACAGAAGAACATCCGCTTGGCGTTTACCATCCGCATGCAAAATTACATCACATCAAGAAAGAGAATATTGGTCTGATCGAGGTGATGGGACTTGCAGTGCTGCCGTCAAGACTGAAAAGTGAGATGGAACAGCTTGCAGATGCAATCCTTGAAGGAAAGGACATCCGCAGCAATGAAGTGCTTGAAAAGCATGCAGACTGGGTAGAAGAATTCCTTCCAAAATATACAGACATTACGAAAGAAAATATCATGGACATTCTCCATGAGGAAATCGGACAGGTGTTTAACCAGGTGCTGGAAGATGCCGGCGTTTATAAGCAGACAGAAGAAGGCAGGTCAGCATTTGAGCGGTTTGTTGGAAGCCTGTAATATAGAGCAAAAAAAGAATATAAAAAGATAAAAAAGGACTAAAACTCGGGTGTCGGACCGAACTTCAATTGTTCGGGGGAACTACCTGAGTTTTAGTCCTGATTTATTATACATCAGCACAAATGTACCGACAAGATAAATTCTTAGTCATCCTGTTCTTCTGTATTCAGATCCAGGATTGCCTGTCTCTTAGAAGCCCCAATATTATTTTTCAAATATTCATCGTAAGTTGTCATCTTATCGATCATTGAACCATCCGGAAGGATTTCCATAATACGGTTTGCTGTCGTTTCAACGATCTGGTGGTCTCTTGAAGAGAACAGAAGTACGCCAGGGAACTTCTTCATTCCATTGTTGAGCGCAGTGATGGATTCCATATCCAGGTGGTCAGTAGGCTCGTCGAGGATCAGTACGTTGGCACCGGAGATCATCATCTTGGATAACAGACAGCGTACCTTTTCCCCGCCGGAAAGAACTTTAACCTTCTTTACACCGTCGTCGCCGGCGAAAAGCATTCTTCCAAGGAAACCTCGTACATAGGTAACATCCTTTTCTTCCGAATACTGAGTCAGCCATTCTACGATGGTATCGTCATTGTCAAATTCTTTTCCGCTGTCTTTCGGGAAATATGCCTGTGTAGTGGTGATTCCCCATTTATAAGTACCTTCATCCGGCTCCATTTCTCCGATCAGGATCTGGAAGAGAACAGTTTTGGCAAATTCATTTCCACCGACAAATGCAACTTTGTCGTCCCGGTTCAGTGTGAAGGAAAGATTGTCCAGGATTTTTTCCCCGTTGATGGTTTTGGATAAGCCTTCGACCATCAGAACTTCATTACCGATCTCGCGGTTTGGTTTGAAATCGATGTAAGGGTATTTACGGCTGGATGGGCGGATCTCATCAAGCTGGATCTTTTCCAGGGCGCGCTTACGGGAAGTTGCCTGACGGGACTTGGACGCATTGGCGCTGAACCGGGAAATAAAGTCCTGTAACTCCTTGATCTTTTCTTCTTTTTTCTTGTTGGCTTCTTTCATCTGACGGATCAGCAGCTGGCTGGATTCGTACCAGAAGTCGTAATTACCGGCGTAGAGCTGGATCTTACCGTAATCGATATCGGCAATCTGTGTGCAGACCTTATTCAGGAAATAACGGTCATGAGAAACAACAATCACGGTATTGTCAAAGTTGATCAGGAATTCTTCCAGCCATGCGATCGCATCCAGATCCAGGTGGTTGGTAGGCTCATCCAGAAGAAGAATATCCGGATTACCAAAAAGTGCCTGTGCAAGAAGGACTTTGACCTTCTGTGCACCGGTCAGCTCGTTCATCATATTGTAGTGAAGCTCTGTCTCAATTCCAAGTCCGTTCAGAAGAGATGCGGCATCAGATTCTGCTTCCCATCCGTTCAGGGTTGCAAATTCTGCTTCCAGTTCACTTGCCTTGATCCCGTCCTCGTCTGTGAAATCTTCTTTGGCATAGATCACTTCTTTTTCCTTCATGATCTCGTAAAGACGGGCATTTCCCATGATTACAGTATCAAGAACCGGATACTGGTCGTATTTGAAGTGGTCCTGCTGCAAGAAAGAAAGACGCTCACCTGGTGTGAGGATGACTTCTCCGCTGGTCGGCTCAAGCTGCCCGGAAAGGATCTTAAGAAATGTAGATTTTCCGGCCCCGTTCGCTCCGATCAGACCGTAGCAGTTGCCTTCTGTAAATTTGATATTTACATCTTCAAACAAGGCTTTCTTCCCTACGCGGAGGGTGATATTACTTGTACTAATCATAAAAATTCTCCTTATTCAAATAGAATTATCGTTTCAATTTTTGCATTACGTTCATTATGGTAACATGACTGCACAATTTTCGCAAGAGAATAAGCATTAACATAAGGAAGAATTTGTGGTATACTTATAAATCATACACGAAATATACAGCATGGTAGGACGAAAGGAGCGAGTGTTTTGACAGAAGCAGGGCTGGTGTTGGAAGGCGGTGCAACAAGAGGTGTATTTACTTCCGGCGCATTGGATTATTTGATGGAAAAAGATCTGTATTTTTCATACGTGGTCGGTGTATCGGCAGGTTCCTGTAACGCAGTCGATTATGTCTCAAAGCAGATCGGCAGGACAAGGGACTGTATGATCCACAGAGGAAAGGAATACAGCTATTATTACGGACTTAAAGATTTCGTAAAAGAAAGAAGTCTTCTGGATATGGATATGATATTCAATAAATATCCGAATGAACTCTTTCCGTTTGATTTTGATACTTATTTTTCAAATGAAATGACCTGTGAGATCGTGACAACCAATTGTCTTACGGGAAATGCCGAATATATGACCGAAGAGAACGCCAGTGACCGGCTGATGAAGATCTGCCGCGCCAGCAGCAGTATGCCACTTGTATGTCCGATCGTAAATATAGATGGGATTCCGTATCTGGATGGTGGACTTGCCGATTCCATTCCGGTAAAGCATGTGCAGGAAAAGGGACTGAAAAAAATAGTTCTCATTTTGACGAGACCGGAAGGCTACCGCAAAAAACCAACTTCCAAAGCGGTCGGCAAGTTATACCGGAAGATGTACAGCAAATATCCGGCACTTGTCCGCACCTGTATCCGAAGACCGGTGATGTATAACCGGACAGAAGAATACATAGAAAAGCTGGAAAAAGAAGGAAATATCTTCGTCCTTCGCCCGGAAATGAAGCCGGTATCCAGACTGGAAAAAGATTATGATAAGCTGATGGCTTTCTACGATCATGGCTATGAAATGATGAAAAGAGAGCTTCCGAGACTCGAAGCTTATCTGGAAAAATAAGGAGGTGTGCATATGCATCTGTACGAACATCAGATTGCGACAAACGCATCACAGCAAATGACAAAGGTAACAGAAATGGTAAGAGAAGACATTGAAAGAAGCGGTGTAAGAGAAGGGATTGCTGTGATCTTCTCACCACATACGACAGCCGGATTTACGATCAATGAGAATGCAGATCCGGATGTGGTGCATGATATGTTGTGTAGCTTTGAAAAAGTATTTCCGGCAGAACAGTTCTTCTATCAGCATGCAGAGGGAAATTCGCATGCACATATGAAGACGACGGTGGTCGGACCGTCACAGACGCTGATCATCCATGATGGAGAGATCGTCTTTGGCATCTGGCAAGATCTGTATTTCTGCGAGTTTGACGGACCAAGAAACCGTACCTTTTATGTGAAGATCATCGAAGGATAGATTAACGGAGTTGTACATCCGTCAGGGTGAATGCATGCGAAGGACAGGCAGGAGCTGCTGATTCTACACCAGCGAGAGTCAGCGTAGTTCCGTCTGTCTTTTTTTCTTTTCCAGCTGTGAGAATGGTACCGGCAAGAAGCTGCGGCATATGCCGGAGAAAACTATTTGCAGTCAGCTGAATCTGTATCAGTTGGTCTTCGCGGTTAATTTTGATCGTTTCTACAGTGCGCACTGTACTTTTTCTGGTACGTCCGTTTGAAAATGCGGCAAAGTCATGCGTACCGATAAGAAGCTGCGCTGCCTGCTGCATGGATTCCAGGTCAAGAGACTCGTTTACAACACAGGTGTAAGGACGGGAAAATAATGCTGCGGCAGGATCTGTGGCGATCCTGCAGGTATAGGTACAGCTTTTTACCGCGAGAGAAGCCACAAAACGTTCATCTGCGATTTCCAGCGAGGTGACTGCAATATCCGCCGGAAGAGCTGCGTTTAATTTCATTTTTAACAGTTCTGTATTGTCTGAAAAAGATTCTTTTTCTAATTGAAAACTTACAATCTGGTGTGTTGCGTGAACACCCGGTTCCGTCTTTACGGCAGCAAAAAGCTGTGTGGACTGTCCGGTTACATCCCTGATCGCCAGTGCAAGCTTTGATTCGATACTGGCGCTTTTTTTCTTTGTGGAAAAGCCCGGATAGCGGGTTCCGTCGTATTCTATGGTAAGTTTGATCGTTGTCATAAGCTCCTCCTGAAGTGCATTTCTGCCGTTCATTATAGCATTGATTGTCGGGCAAGGCAATTTTTATTGCCTTCCGGACCTTGGTGGCTGTTTTCCTGCCTGTATTGTCCGGATCATCTGTACCATCTGGTCGATCTGTGCCTGCTCCTGTTTGCTTTTCCCTTCTTTGATCGCTGAAAGAATCAGCGAAATCTCATCAGGGGTAAACCGGATTCCCCGTTTATTCGCACCGGTGATCAGCGACATCATCACCGGGACCAGCGCTTTCCCGTTCTTGCCACCGGCTTTCATCGCCGCTGTCCGGATCAGCTCCTGTTTCAGCGGATCCAGATTCGCAAGATCCGGATGCTCCATCCATTCGTTCATTTTCATCCATCCTTTCTGTCTGAAATCCACTCATCATATCCGTCATATCCTGTGCTGCCTGAAATCCATTCATCATATCTGCCATATTTGCAGGATCTCCAAAGTCCATCTCTTTCATCATTTCCATCATTTGCCATATTCCGGAAAAGGAATCGAACATTTCTCTTTTTTCAGGAGAAAGATAGGGTACAACTGCTTCAAACATGCTGCCCGGATCTTTCTCCTGCTTTCGTAGCCGCCCTCTGCGATTATGATAATAAGGAGGTTGGAAACAGTAAAAGGCATTCATAAGTTCCGTAAGTTTCACATAAATGCCAGCTATACGCTGAACGTGATCGGGCAGATAGGGAAGAATGATTTTGACAAGTTGCAGAAAATCATTCGTGAGAGACTCGTCAAATGGCGTCATGACAAGGGGCGGTTTCTTTTCCATATGTCCTCCACGGTTCAGCGTTATAAATATATATGTAAAGAAGACGGAAAATATGAGATCCACATATAATAAAGCAAAGGAAGAACTAATGGAAGGATTTTGTTAAATGAGCAGCCGGATTATTATTGATGGGAATGCGATCTATGAAGTGGATGAAGAATGTTTGCGAAAGAAAAAGGAAAAGGAGCAGGAAGAGGAACACGAAAAGCAACGGGAGAAGCGCAAAAACAAAACATAAAAAAGGCGGGGATATAATTTGCCCCGCCTCTGGTCTGTCTGAACGAATAAGATCTGAGTTTCGTAACTAGCAGCCGCATCCGCCGTTGCCACAGCCGTTTCCACATCCGCATCCATTACCGCATCCGTTACCGAATCCGTTGCCGAATCCACCACAGCAGCAGAGAAGAAGGATGATCCACAGGCAGCTGTCATTTCCACATCCACATCCGTCACCATTGCGTCCCCATCCGCCACAGCAGCAGAGGAGAAGAATGATCCATACGCAGGAAGACATTCCACAGCCACATCCACAGTTATCCATAGAATTTCCACATCCGCAGTTTGTTGCACTTAATTCACTCATATTTGATAGCCTCCAGTAAGGTTTCTTTACACTTCATCATATGTAAGGAGGCATGTCAGTGTTTCAAAAAAGTTCCGAAGAAATTGGCATCTGATTTCAGAAAGAATATTCTAATAGAAAAAGGATATTTTAAATATGAAAGATTTGAAACGGAAAATCCACTACTGGTGTTCGGATACAATGCGAAACAAAATCACTGGAAAGGGCGTCGTTTGTGCCGTTCTGGATACAGGGATCACACAGCACCCGGATCTTGTCGGCCGCATCGTGGGATGGAAGGACTGTGTACAGGGGAAGAAAACCATATATGATGACAACGGACATGGAACCCATGTGGCAGGAATTCTTGCCGGAAATGGAAAAAGCGGAAGAGGCCTGTACAGCGGAATGGCACCGGAGGCGCAGATCTTTGCTGTCAAGGTGCTGAATCAGAGAGGTGGTGGAAAAATCCGGGATGTGATAAACGGGATCCGGTACGTGTTGTTAAAACAAAAGGAAATGAAGATCCGGATCGTCAATATTTCGATTGGAACTCTTCCTCATAAGAAGGATCCGGAAGATGAATTGTTCCTGTTCTGGGTAGAACGGCTCTGGGATGCCGGTCTGGTAGTCGTAACGGCGGCAGGAAACAAAGGACCAAAGGAAGGGAGCGTCACGATACCGGGAAACAGCCGGAAGGTGATCACAGTTGGGGCGGATGAAGAACTGGGAAAGAAATATTCCGGCTGTGGGCCGACCGGAGATTGTATTAAAAAACCGGATCTTGCCGTGCCGGGGAACCGGATCTATTCCTGCAATTACCTGTATCCGGTGCGGAGCCCTTATGCCTATATTCCAAAAACCGGGACTTCTATGGCAACTCCGGTAGTGTCCGGGGCAGCGGCTCTGGTTTTGCAGAAATACCCGGATATGTGTAATCTGGAACTTAAATACAGACTGTGGAATTCCTGTGAAAAGGGCAGGTATTATGACCAGAGACAGGGACATGGGAACCTGCATGTAGAAAAATTTCTTGAATGTCAAGAAAAAATACTTGACACTAATGAAAATCTGTTATATGATAGCACAGGTGATAAGTGATGGACGAGATTTTAAAGCAGACATTATTATATGATTTTTATGGTGAGCTTTTAACAAAACATCAGAAAGAGATTTATGAACAGGCAGTTCTTGAAGATTATTCGCTCAGCGAGATCGCAAGAGATGCGGGGATCAGCAGACAGGGTGTTCATGATATGATCCGGCGCTGTAACAAGAGTCTGGAGGATTATGAAGCGAAGCTGCATTTGGTGGAGAAGTTCATGTCTGTGAAAAAAAAAGTCCATGAGATCGATCTGCTTCTTGAGAATTATGAAGAGCAGGACGAAAAAGAACTGATAAAGAAAGTGAAAAAGCTTTCAGGAGAGATCATAGAGGAGTTATAACATGGCATTTGACAGTTTGACAGAAAAACTTCAGAACGTATTCAAGAATTTAAGAAGCAAGGGACGACTTACAGAAGATGATGTAAAAGCGGCTCTGCGTGAAGTTAAGATGGCTCTTCTGGAGGCAGATGTTAACTTCAAAGTTGTCAAAAATTTTGTAAAAAGTGTGCAGGAGCGTGCAGTCGGACAGGATGTGATGAGCGGACTGAATCCGGGACAGATGGTGATCAAGATCGTGAATGACGAGCTGGTGAATCTGATGGGCTCTGAGACAACGGAGATTAAATTCCAGCCGGGAAGCCAGAAGACGGTCATTATGATGATGGGTCTTCAGGGAGCAGGTAAGACAACGACCACAGCAAAGCTTGCAGGAAAGTTCAAGCTGAAAGGTAAGAAGCCTCTTCTGGTAGCATGTGATGTCTACAGACCTGCAGCTATTAAACAGTTGCAGATCAACGGAGAGAAGCAGGGTGTGGAAGTGTTCTCCATGGGAGATAACCAGAAGCCGGCGAATATCGCTAAAGCAGCACTGGAGCATGCTGAAAAGAATGGCAACAACGTGATTATTCTGGATACTGCAGGACGTCTTCATATTGATGAAGAGATGATGGAAGAACTGCAGGAGATTAAGAACACGGTCGAGGTTCATCAGAGTATTCTCGTTGTCGATGCAATGACCGGTCAGGACGCCGTGAATGTTGCAGAGAACTTTAATGAGAAGATTGGTATAGATGGAGTAATCGTCACAAAGCTTGATGGCGATACCAGAGGTGGTGCGGCACTTTCAATCAAGGCAGTCACCGGATGCCCGATCCTTTATGTGGGTATGGGTGAGAAATTATCAGATCTGGAGCAGTTTTATCCGGATCGTATGGCTTCCAGAATCCTTGGTATGGGGGATGTACTCAGCCTGATCGAGAAAGCCGGCGAAGAGATCGACGAAGAACAGGCACGTAAGATGACAGAAAAACTCAAAAAGTCGCAGTTTGATTTTGAGGACTATCTGGAAAGTATGAAACAGATGCGCAAGATGGGCGGTCTTGGAAGTATCATGAATATGCTTCCCGGACTTGGCGGCATGGGTGGTCTTGGTAAAGGCAAGATGCCCGATATCGATGCGGATGATGCGGAACAGAAGATGGCAAGAGTCGAAGCAATCATTTATTCCATGACGATCAAGGAACGTCAGAATCCGGACATCATCACTCCGCAGAGAAAGCGAAGAATCGCAGCAGGAGCCGGAGTTGACATTTCGGAAGTTAACAAGATGATGAAGCAGTTCGAGCAGATGCGCAAGATGATGAAGTCTTTCCCGGGAATGATGGGCGGGAAAGGTAAAAAAGGCAAGTTCAAGATGCCTTTCTAAAGGAGATATATTCCGCAGACCATGCGTGATATATAGATAAACTATTATAAATACAAATTGTTTTATGGAGGAAAGTAAAATGGCAGTAAAAATCAGATTAAGAAGAATGGGACAGAAGAAAGCTCCTTTCTATAGAATCGTTGTTTCTGATTCTAGATCACCAAGAGACGGAAAATTCATCGAAGAAATCGGAACATACGATCCAACTCAGGATCCTAGCGTATTCAAAGTAGATGAAGAAGCAGCTAAGAAATGGTTAAACAACGGTGCTCAGCCTACAGAAGTAGTTGGAAAAATCTTTAAGGCAGCAGGTATTGAAAAATAGGTTGCTTCGCGGAGGTGCGAGTGATGAAAAATTTAGTAGAAGTAATTACGAAAGCACTTGTGGACAATCCTGAAGGCGTCGTGGTTACGGAAAAACAGGAAGGCAAGACTACCGTGATCGAAGTACATGTCGCAGATAATGATATGGGAAAGGTGATCGGTAAGCAAGGCCGAATTGCGAAAGCAATCCGTTCCGTTGTAAAGGCAGCCGCGGCCAAAGAAGACAAAAAAGTCGTGGTTGAAATTATGCAATAGCATAAAAATAAAACGCAGGTAAATTTATTTTTATCTGCGTTTTTTATCATACCTTAGTATGCAAGTGAAGCTGCCAATGACAGATTCACTGTATCTGGGGATGGAGAAAAAGTCGCTTCAAAAGACTAAAACAGACTTTTTCGTTGTAAAGTTTATCTTATGTTAAGAAAGGACAAAGTATGCAACAAAATGATTACCTGCAAGTTGGCGTGATCACATCTACCCACGGAATCAAAGGTGAAGTCAAAGTATTTCCGACAACGGATGATCCAAACCGCTTCCGTGCTCTGAAAGATGTGGTTCTTGATACAGGAAAAGAACAGATTCCCCTTGAAATTGAAGGTGTAAAATTCTTTAAACAGTATGTGATTCTGAAGTTCAAAGGGATCGATAACATAAATGATATTGAAAAATACAGAAAGATGCCGCTTCTTGTATCTCGTGAGAATGCCGTGGAACTGGAAGAGGATGAGTATTACATTGCAGATATCATCGGCATGGATGTCTACACTGAGGACGGTGAAAAATTCGGTGTCCTGGAAGATATTATGGAAACCGGTGCAAATGATGTCTATGTGGTATCGACAGAGGCGCACACAGAGGTGCTTCTTCCGGCAATCCATGACTGTATTCTGGATGTAGATACTGAGAATAGGAAAATGACTGTTCATTTGATGGACGGACTGATTTAAGCGACAGAATAGTAGGAGAACAATATGAGATTTGATATCATGACGCTTTTTCCGGAGATGGTGATGAACGGTCTGGAAACCAGTATTATCGGAAGAGCCGTGAAGAATAAAATTCTTGAGATTGAAGCCTGGAATATCCGGGACTACGCATTTAACAAGCACAGCAGTGTGGATGATTATCCGTATGGCGGCGGCGCAGGAATGCTGATGCAGGCAGAGCCGGTTTACCAGACCTATCTTGCCATTCAGGAAAAAGCAGCCCTCCCGGAAGGAAAGAGACCACGTGTGATTTATCTTTCCCCGCAGGGGAAGCCGTTTAACCAGAAGATGGCAGAAGATTTTGCGAAAGAAGACGAACTGGTGCTTTTGTGCGGACATTACGAAGGAATCGATGAACGTGTGCTGGAGGAGATCGTAACGGATTATGTGTCAGCCGGCGATTATGTACTGACAGGCGGTGAACTTCCGGCAATGATGATCGTGGATGCGGTATCCCGCCTGATCCCGGGTGTTCTGCATAATGATGTATCTGCCGAATTTGAGAGTTTTCAGGACAATCTCCTGGAATATCCGCAGTATTCCAGACCGGAGATCTGGCACGACAGGCAGGTTCCACCAATCCTTTTATCCGGTCATCATGCCAATGTCGAGAAATGGCGCAGAGAGCAGTCAGTGATCCGTACTGCAAAATGGCGTCCGGACCTTCTGGAAGACGCAGAGCTTACCATGAAAGAAAGAGAACTTGCAGAAGAGATTATAGAAAATCGAGAAAAAGACTTGAAAAATGAAGAATAATGTGTTAATATATAGCACGTTGTGATGAAAACAGAGATGGTCCTCTGATACGATAGAAAAGCGTATTAAGAACGTCAAAATATGAAGGAGGTTCACACATGAACGAAATTATTAAGAACATTGAAGCAGCTCAGTTAAAAGAAAATGCTCCGGAATTCCACGTAGGAGATACTGTAAAAGTTTATGGTAAGATCAAAGAAGGAAACCGTGAGAGAATTCAGGTATTCGAAGGTACTGTATTAAAGAGACAGGGCGGCGGAGCAAGAGAAACATTTACAGTAAGAAAGAGCTCTAACGGAATCGGCGTTGAGAAGACATGGCCGCTTCACTCACCAAACGTTGAAAAAGTAGAAGTTGTTCGTAAAGGTAAAGTAAGACGTGCAAAACTGAACTACTTAAGAGATCGTGTAGGTAAGAGAGCAAAAGTTAAAGAATTAGTAAAATAGTAAATGCTTAAAGAGGGACAAATACGACAGGTACTTGTCCCTTTTGCTAATATAGGATATGATAACAGATGAGACATAGAAAAAGAAAAGAACTCAGATTTGACAGAAAGCATAGAAAACATATCAATTTGAAATGGATTCCCGAAGTATTTGGATGGGTATTCCAAATTGTGCTCGTCTGCCTGTGCGCATTTGTGTTTGTGTGGTATTTCGGGCATCAGATCAGTAATATCGGAGAGTCCATGAACCCGGTGATTCGGAATGGGGATGTGGTTTTGGTAAACCGGATTGTATATGATGCCAGTACACCGAAGCGCGGAGACATTATCGTGTTCAAACCAAAGGGGAATGAGAACCTTCATTCCTATATTAAAAGGATTATCGGACTTCCGGGCGAAAGTGTTGAGATCAGGGATGGAGAGATTTATATCAACAACAGAAAGCTGGATGAAAAGTATGAGACTACTGCAATTGCAGATGCAGGTATTGCCAGTGAGAAGATCGTTCTCGGTGGAGATGAGTATTTTGTCCTTGGCGACAACCGGGAGAGCAGTGAAGACAGCCGGATGGCTGATATTGGAAATGTAAAGCGTTCCGAGATTGAAGGGAAAGTATGGTTTATCCTTTCCCCGAAAGACCGTTTCGGACTGCTTGGTAAATAGAAGGAGGAAACTGGATGAATTTTCAATGGTATCCGGGGCATATGACAAAGGCCAAAAGGATGATGCAGGAGAATATCAAACTGATCGATCTTGTGATCGAACTGGTTGATGCAAGAGTTCCGATGAGCAGCCGGAATCCGGACATCGATGAACTTGGAAAGAATAAAGCAAGACTGATCCTGCTCAATAAGGCAGATCTTGCAGATGAGAAGCAGACAGAAGAGTGGATCGGCTATTTCCGTGGAAAAGGATATTCGACAGTTAAGGTTAATTCCCGTAAAGGCGGTGGGATTAAGTCTATTCAGGGAGTAATCCAGGAAGCATGTAAAGAAAAGACAGAGCGTGACCGTAAGAGAGGGATTCTGAACCGTCCGGTCCGTGCGATGGTAGTCGGAATCCCGAATGTCGGAAAGTCTACTTTTATCAATGCACTTGCCGGAAAAGCCTGTGCAAAGACCGGTAACAAACCGGGTGTGACCAAAGGAAAGCAATGGATCCGTCTAAACAAGAACGTAGAGCTTCTCGATACACCGGGAATTCTCTGGCCGAAGTTTGAGGACCAGCAGGTGGGACTGCGCCTTGCATTTATCGGGTCGATCAAGGATGAGATCATGAATCTGGAAGAGCTTGCGGCGGAGCTGATCAGCTTTATGCAGGATGCTTATCCGGGTGTTCTTGCTGAGAAATATACGATCAACGAAAAGCAGAACAGCTACAGTGTATTGGAAGCAATTGCTGAGAGCCGCCATTGTCTGGTGCGTGGAAATGAATTAGATACCGCAAAAGCAGCTGGTATGCTGCTGGATGATTTCCGAAATGGAAGACTCGGAAGGATCACACTTGAATTTGTAAAGGAGTATACAAATGAGTAAGGAAGACAATAAGGAAGAAGCTCCGGAGCAGGAGCAGAGTATATGGAGATCACTGGGAGGAACTCTTCTGTATCTTCTGGTCATTGTTCTGCTGACATGGGTGATCGTCACCTTTGTCGGACAGCGCACAAAAGTAGACGGTCATTCAATGGAGCCGACACTTTCAGACGGAGATAACCTGATCGTGGATAAGCTCAGCTACCGCTTCCGCGATCCGGAAAGATATGATATTATTGTATTCCCTTACCAGCATGCAGAGAATACCTATTATATCAAACGTATCATCGGACTGCCCGGTGAGACTGTGCAGGTGATCGATGGATATATGTATATTAATGGCAAAAAGCTGGATGAACATTATGGTGCAGAGGTGATGGAAGATCCGGGAATTGCAGCAGAGCCGATAAAACTGGGAGACGATGAATATTTTGTCCTGGGAGATAACCGGAATCACAGCTCGGACAGCCGTGTGGCAAGTGTGGGTGTACTTACCCGTGATATGCTGATCGGGCGTGCCTGGGTAAGAATTTATCCGTTCAACAAAATCGGAGTGATAAAGCATGAGTAAAGAAAGTATCAAAGAGATCGACAGCCGTTTAAAAATGGCAGAGGATGCCGAAAGGGAGCAGCTGATGAAGGTCTATGCGCCGGATGACAGAGCCGGTGTGCAAAAGCTTCTGGAAAAGTACAGAAAGCAGAAGGAAAAGCTGCTTGCCGAAAAAGAGCGCCTTGCGAAAATGCGTCAGTACGAAGAAAAATATGCTGACCATGCGTTTATCTGTGGAATTGACGAGGTGGGAAGGGGGCCACTTGCGGGTCCGGTGGTTGCAGGAGCCGTGATCCTGCCCAAAGAGTGCGAGATCCTTTATATAAATGATTCCAAGAAGCTTTCCGCAGCAAAAAGAGATGAGCTTTATGATGAGATCATGGACAAAGCAGTTGCGGTAGGTCTCGGGATGGCTTCCCCTGCAAGGATTGACGAGATCAATATTCTGCAGGCAACTTACGAAGCCATGCGTCAGGCGATTGGCAATTTGAAAGTCAAGCCGGATCTGCTTTTAAATGATGCAGTTACCATTCCGAAGGTTGTGATTCCACAGGTTCCAATCATCAAGGGAGATGCGAAAAGCGTATCCATCGCTGCAGCAAGTATTGTGGCAAAGGTAACAAGAGATCGTCTGATGGAAGAGTATGATAAGGTACTTCCGGGATATGGATTCGCGTCCAACAAAGGTTATGGATCAGCAGAACATATCAAAGCGCTTCAGACGCTTGGACCGACACCGATCCACAGAAGAAGTTTTATTGGACACTTCGTATAAAAATCCGTCAGAACAGGTAGAAGATCAGATCCAAAAGGCGATTGGAGAATGAAAAAAACCGGCGAAGGACCGGTACAAAATATGAAAAAATAGCAGGTGAATTTCTGGAAAAGCAAGGATATCGGATACTGGAGTATAATTTCCGCTGCCGTTATGCGGAGATTGACATTGTTGCAAAAGACGGAGAATATCTGGTCTTTTGTGAGGTGAAATTTCGCAAAACAGGAGGGCTTTCGGCTGCTCTGGAGGCGGTATCTGTGCCCAAACAGATGCGCCTGTCCGGAGCGGCCGTTTATTATCTGATGAAGAACGGCTGCACAGAGATACCATGCCGCTTCGATGTAATAGGAATCGCGGGGAATAAGATTTCTTTGCGGAAAAATGCATTTGAGTACTGCGGAGATTTTGGAATTGTATGAGTTATGATACCGGGGAAAGGCAGATGGCTGCCTGCAGATATCACAATACGGGAGAGTACAGATGAAAATAGGATTAAAATATAAAAACGAGGAGCATATCTTTGACGAATGCATAAGTGCTGGCGTACCATTTCTCAAATATCCGATCCTTGAAAAGGAAGGGCTTGTAGAACATGGAATTTCGACCAGACTTGGAGGAGTGAGTGAAGGTTTCCTGGGAAGCATGAACCTGAGCTATACCAGAGGGGATGATCCCGCGCATGTGGACGAGAATTACAGAAGAATGGCAGCTGCAATCGGCGTGAAGCCGGAGCATATGGTCTGCACGCATCAGACCCATACGACGAACGTACGGATCGTGACAAGAGAAGATGCCGGCAAAGGTGTTACAAGAGAAAAAGATTACACAGATGTAGATGGACTGATCACAAATGTACCGGGGATCTGTCTGGTGACATTTTACGCGGACTGTGTACCGCTTCTGTTTCTGGATCCGGTGAAAAAGGTGGTAGCATCCAGCCATTCTGGCTGGAGAGGCACCGTGAACCGGATGGGACAGGTGACGGTTGAAAAGATGCAGAAAGAATTCAATTGTGATCCAAAGAATATCCTTGCCTGTGTGGGACCGTCCATCTGTCAGGAATGTTATGAAGTCAGTGAAGATGTGATCGATATGTTCCGCGCAAATTTCAGAGAGTCTGAATATGACCGTCTGTTCTATGCCAAGGAGAATGGAAAGTTCCAGCTGGATCTCTGGAAGGCAAATGAACTGGTTCTCACAGATGCAGGGATCAGACCGGAACATATGGCGGTTACTAATGTGTGTACCTGTTGCAACCCGGAGCTTTTATTTTCCCATCGCGCATCCAAAGGAAAGAGGGGGAATCTTGCAGCATTTATTGCACTGAAGGAGGGATAAAACATGCTTTTGACACAGACAGCCGCAGGAAGTGAGGTAGAGGCGACCGTGCAGGATACGGTGGATACAATCACCGGATTTAACAAATTCATTCAGGAGAAAGGTCCGGACCTGATTGCGTTTGGAATCCGGATTCTGATGGCGCTGCTCATATTCATCATCTGCCATAAGGTGATCAACTGGATCCGCAAGATTACGCGGGCATCCATGGAACGCGCCAATTCGGATACCGGTGCAAGACAGTTTGTGGATTCTCTGTTGAAATACGGACTTCATATTCTGCTGTTTCTGGCAATTATCAATTCGCTCGGTGTAGAATCTGCATCGATTGCAGCAACGGTTGCATCGGCAGGCGTGGCAGTTGGTCTTGCCCTGCAGGGAAGTCTTTCCAACCTTGCCGGTGGGATGCTGATTTTATTTTTGAAGCCTTTTGTTGTCGGGGATTATATTATAGAAGACAGCCATGGCAATGAAGGAACGGTCAAAGAGATCCAGATCTTCTACACTAAGCTTGCCACCATTGACAACAAGACGATCATTGTGCCGAATGGAACACTTGCCAACACAAGCCTTACCAATGTGACGGACAAAGATTACCGTCAGCTGGATCTGAAGGTGGATATTGCATATGAAGCGGATCTGCGCCTTGCCAAGAAACTGCTGCAGGGACTTGTAAAAAATGATCCGTCCGTCATCCAGAGTATGGAACATAATGTCTTTGTAAATGAGCTTGGGAGCAGTTCAGTGGTGCTTGGTGTCCGTGCCTGGGTAAAAAGTGAAGAGTATTGGCCGACAAGATGGCGGATGCTGGAAAATATCAAGTTGACACTGGATGAAAATCATATTGATATTCCATATCAGCAGATCACTGTCCATCAGGCACACATGGAGTCGGAAAAATAGAGCTTTGTATCTGAAAAAAGACAGATATAAAAAATGTATCTGGTAAAATACAAGCGGGGAAATTGACAAAATAATCACAAATAAGTATAATATGTTGTCAGGGTTAAAAGACAAAACACCCTATGTTTTGAAATGATGGAGTAGTTTCTGACATCATAAATCAGGAGAACGATAAGATGAGAGTCATAGCAGGGAAAGCCAGAAGAATACCACTTGTGACGGTAAAAGGAATGGAGACACGTCCGACAACCGACAGAACCAAAGAAACCTTATTCAATATGATCGCACACGGACTTTGCGACTGTACATTTCTGGATCTTTTTTCCGGAAGCGGGGCAATCGGGATTGAGGCGATCAGCCGAGGTGTAAAAAAGGCGGTTTTTGTGGAAAACAATCCGAATGCAATCCAGTGCATTATGGAGAATCTGAAAAAGACACAGCTTGCAGACCAGGCGGAAGTAATCCGGGAGGATGTATTTTCGGCACTTCGCAGGCTGGATGGAAGAGAAAAATTCGATTATGTGTTTATGGATCCACCGTACAACCATATGCTGGAAAAAGAGGTGCTTACTTATCTTGCAAAAGCAGACTTGCTGGAAAAGGATGCACTGATCATCGTGGAAGCATCTTTGGCGACTGATTTTTCTTATTTGGAGGAACTTGGTTTTTTAATGATCAAACAAAAGAAATACAAGACCAATATGCATGTATTTATATCTGTGGAGGAGTAGACTCATGATAAGAGCGATTTATCCGGGAAGCTTTGACCCGGTAACTTTCGGACATCTGGATATTATTACCCGGAGCAGTAAAATTGTAGACGAACTTATAATCGGAGTATTGATGAATAAAGCAAAAACCCCGTTGTTTTCTGTAGAAGAACGTGTTAAAATGTTAAAGGAAGTGACAAAAGATCTCGACAACGTGAAAGTAGTGCCTTTCGACGGGCTGCTTGTAGAATTTGCAAGACAGCAAAAGGCACGTCTTGTGATTCGCGGACTGCGTGCGATCACAGATTTTGAATATGAGATCCAGATGTCACAGACGAATCATAAGCTTGAACCGGAAGTAGAAACCATGTTCCTTACAACCAATCTCAAGTATTCTTACCTTAGCTCTACAATCGTAAGAGAAGTCGCAGCTTTCGGAGGGGATATTTCCCAGTTCGTGCCGGAGACTGTCGCCAAAAGTATAAAAGAAAAGATGTCACAGTAGGTCTGTGACAAGAAGGAGAGTGCAAAATTATGAGCAGCCGTATTGAGCAGATTATTGAAGAAATTGAAGAGTACATTGACAGCTGTAAGTTTCAGCCATTATCAACTACAAAGATTATCGTGAATAAAGACCAGATCGATGAACTTCTCCGTGAACTTCGTATGAAGACACCTGATGAGATCAAGCGTTATCAGAAGATCATTGCGAACAAGGATGCGATCCTTGCGGATGCACAACAGAAAGCAGAAAGCATGATTGAAGAAGCACATGCACAGACAAGTGAACTGGTAAGTGAGCATGAGATCATGCAGCAGGCATACGCACAGGCAAACGAGATCGTTATGGCAGCAACAGACCAGGCACAGCAGATTCTGGATAATGCAACCAATGATGCTAACGATATCCGTATCGGGGCAGTACAGTATACAGATGATCTTCTTGCCAATGCTGAAAGCATCATCGGTCATACACTGAACAGTTACACAAGCAAGTATGACAGTCTGGTAACATCCCTTCAGGAATGTTATGATGTTGTCCGTAACAACCGTGCAGAACTGGAAGTTCCGGATAAGTCCTCACGCGGACTGGAAGCAGAATTCGGCGGAGAAGCCGGACAGACGGACCAGGGACAGAGAGAATAAGTTCTTTATCCGAACAATTTCATATAGCAAAAAGCGAACAGGCTGGTTACCATTGCGGTAATCAGCTTTTCTGCTATATAGCGAGGAAAAGACCAGTTCTGGGATCGGATCATGCATTTTGTCTGGAAAAGCGCGCAGACTCCTCCAAAAGAACAGTGCGCCATAACGAGAAGAAACCGCAGTTCAGAAGTAAGGTCCAGCTGACAGAGCATGCGGATTCCCCCGGTCAGTTCCACTCCGGGAAGAAGCAACAATTTCCAGAAGAAATTCTGAAAGGAAAGTTTTGCCATAAAAGAAATGAGCACTGAAAAAACGATCATATATCCGCCGATTTTCGTTATGGAATCACATGCTGACAGAATACTTTCGTCAAGAGCCTCGGAAAAAGGAAGAAATTGTCTGGGATCAGCCTGTTCTTCTACGACCGCAAAAGGATTCCGCGGCAGATACCATCTGCGGAACAAAAAGGAGCAGCACAGTGCGGCAAGGATAGGAAAAAGCAGACAGATTTGCGTCATTTCAGGCTGTTTGAGGCTCTGTACTGCCACATACCCGATCAGAAACGCAGGACTGACATTGTTACAGAAGGAAAGCAGGTATTCTCCTTCAGCAGAAGAAATTTCCCCTTTATCAGTCAGGTCAGAGCAGGATTTTGCCCCTACTGGAAAGCCACAGAGAAATCCACAGACCACCGAAAAAGAAGCATTTTCAGAAATGCCAAGAAAAGGCTTCAGAATCGGAGAAAGGGTATGGTTGATCAGGGAAATGCTCTCTGTGCGGATCATAAGACCGGTTATAAGAAGAAAAGGAAAGAGCACCGGAAGCATCTGCCTATACCAGAGCAGCAGTCCGTTTGCGGCACCTGTGGCAACGGTTTCCGGGGAAAAAAGCATCAGAAGGAAAAGTCCGATCAGAAAAAGCACAGACAGTTTTTTTGTTTTCATCGTGTATACCTGCCGTATTCTTTTGCAATAGTTTATGAAAAAATGCAGACAGATATACCGGGGCACATGTGCATAGAAGAGATTCAGTGTGAATAGAATAAAAGAAAAATGGAGAAATCTTGAAAAAAAGACTGGAACGCAGATCGCTTCTGCTCCTTTTTTTATTGCTGATTTTTTGCGTGGCAGCAAGTATACAGATCAACGAGAAAGCTAAAAAAAACCGATTGAACCTAAAAACAGGAAGCACAGAAGAATTCAGAAAGCTTGGGATGGATGAGGCGTTTTTCCAGGTTCTTGTGAAGACAGATCATGAAAAAAGAGGAAGACTTTATGCCATTTATTTTCTGGAAAACAACCTGTTTCCACAGGATAACGAAAAAGAGCTGTTTGAAAAATGGTCGGAAAAAGAAGAGTGGAAATCTTTTGAAAAGATCTGTACAGCTCTTTGGAATGATATCCGCTATTTTCCTGTTCCGGAATCACCGAAACATCCACAGTATCAGGTATCTTTTGTGGACAGCTGGATGGGAGAGCGCATCTACAGAGGAAAAAGGGGACATGAAGGCTGTGATCTGATGGCATCGAAAGATATCCCCGGTCTCTATCCGGTTGTGAGTATGACAGATGGGGTAGTATCGGCAAGAGGCTGGCTGGAAAAGGGAGGATACAGGATCGGGATTACCGCACCGTCCGGTGCATATTTCTATTATGCACATCTGGACTCTTATGGAAGTTATCAGGAGGGGGACGAGGTGAAGGCAGGGGATATCATTGGATTTATGGGAAATACCGGATATGGTCCGGAGGGGACGAAAGGGATGTTTGCCACGCATCTGCATCTGGGGATTTATCTGTATCCGGACGGCAAAGAAACCAGCTACAATCCCTATTGGATTTTAAGACTTGCCGGGGAGAAAAAACTTTCCTGTTCTTTCTAACTATGCTATACTTAAATGATATGGAGGACGAAAGAATGATAAATTTACCAAATGAATTTGAAGAGAAGATGAAGGCACTCCTCGGAGATGAATTTGAGGATTATATAAAATGTTATGACGAGCCGAGATATTACGGACTTCGTGTGAATACGGAGAAGATTTCTGTGGAGGATTTTGTGAAGATCTGTCCGTTTGAGATCACACCGATCCCGTGGATCGACAACGGTTTTTACTATGACGGAGAGAAGATATCTCCTGCGAAGCATCCGTATTATTTTGCAGGACTTTATTACCTGCAGGAGCCGAGTGCAATGACACCGGCGAACCGTCTTCCGGTAGAACCGGGGGACCGGGTACTGGATGTCTGTGCCGCACCCGGTGGAAAGGCAACCGAGCTTGGAGCGAAGCTTCAGAACGAAGGTGTTCTGGTCGCAAATGATATCAGCAGCTCCAGAGCAAGAGGACTCTTAAAGAATCTGGAAGTTTTCGGGATCGGCAATATGCTGGTCATGAGTGAAGAACCTGGACGACTGGAACGCTATTTCAGCGGTTATTTTGACAAGATCCTGATCGATGCGCCGTGTTCCGGGGAAGGGATGTTCCGTAAGGATAAGAAGATGGTACGCGCCTGGGAAGAACATGGACCGGAATTTTTCTCGAAGCTGCAGAGAAGCATTATCACCCAGGCGGCAAGAATGTTAAAGCCGGGTGGCATGATGTTGTATTCAACCTGTACGTTTGATCCACTGGAGAATGAGGGGACGATTGAATATCTGCTCGGTGAATATCCTGAATTCGAGATTCAGGAAATCGCAGGATATGAAGGATTTGCACCGGGCAGGCCGGAAGTAACCAAGTCAAAGGATCCGGATTTTGCTAAGACTGTCCGTATTTTTCCACATCATATGAAAGGGGAGGGACATTACCTCGCACTGCTGAAAAAGAGTGAGGATGCAATCTGCCCGTCTTCCCCGGTCGCAGAGCAGAAAGCGAAGAAAATCCCGGCAGAGCTGGAGGAATTCTTCCGTGATGTAAAGTGGGATCTGAAGCCGTGGAGACTGGATATCCATGGAGAGCGCGTGTACTATATGCCGGAGAATCTTCCGGAACTGAAAGGCGCAAGATTTTTAAGAAGCGGACTGCTCCTTGGCGAACTGAAGAAAAAGCGTTTTGAACCGAGCCAGGCACTGGCGATGAACCTGAAAATGGAAGAGTACGCGCATACTTTGAACTTGTCTTCTGATGATAACCGACTGATGCGTTATCTGAAAGGTGAGACAATCGATGTGGAGGATCTGATTCCGGCTAAGGCAAAAGGCTGGCATCTGGTCTGTACAGACGGTTTCCCGCTTGGATGGGGAAAAGTCACGAACGGAACTTTGAAGAACAAATATCTGCCTGGATGGAGGAATCAGTCTGCATGATGCGCATAGACAAATATCTTGCCGAGATGGGGCAGGGAACCAGAAGTGAAATCAAAAAACTGATCCGCAGCGGACGTGTTATGGTTGATGGAGAGACGGTGAAAAAACCGGAACTTAAAATCGATGAGATCACACAGAAAGTAAGTCTTGAAGGAAAACAGATTGGATACACTAAAAAAGAGTATTATATGCTCTATAAACCGGCAGGTGTTATTTCCGCAACAAAAGATGACCGGGACAAGACAGTTCTGGATCTGATCACAGATAAAAAAAGAAATGATCTGTTCCCGGTAGGACGTCTGGATAAGGACACGGAAGGACTTCTTCTGATCACCAATGACGGAGAACTGGCACACCGCCTGCTTTCCCCCAAAAAGCATGTGGATAAGGTGTATTATGCGAAAGTACAGGGAAAGGTAGATGAATCTGATGTGAAAGCATTTGCAGATGGAGTGGATATCGGAGACGATACGCCGGTTAAAAGCGCAGATCTTCGAATCCTGAAAAGTGGGGAAGAGTCGGAAATCGAGCTTACGATCACTGAAGGACGTTTCCATCAGGTGAAGCGGATGTTTCATGCAGTCGGCAAAGAGGTAATCTATCTGAAGCGGCTTTCTATGGGAAGCCTTGCTCTGGATAAAACACTTACAAAGGGAGAATACCGGTCACTGACCGAAGAGGAGATAAAAAAATTATGTTAGAGCATACTAAAGCTGTCATTTTTGATCTGGATGGGACTCTGGTAGATTCCATGTGGGTGTGGACAGCGATAGATGAAGATTATATCAGAAAATATCATCTGAATCCGCCGGAAGATTTTCATGAGGCAATGGAAGGGATGAGCTATACCGAGACAGCGCAGTACTTTTTGAAGATTTTTCCGGAGCTTCCGCATACTGTGGAGGAGATCAAAAAAGAATGGTATGATATGTCTGTGGATAAATATACAAAAGAGGTCACACTAAAGCCAGGGGTAAAGGAATTTCTGGAGATGCTGAAAGAGAAAGGGATCCGGACAGGAATCGCAACCAGCAATGACCGGAAACTGGTGGAAGAATTTTTAAAGGCAAGGCAGATCACCCATCTTTTCGATACGATCTGTACAAGCTGCGAAGTGAATAAAGGGAAACCGGCACCGGATGTTTATCTGAAGGCGGCTGGGCAGCTGGGTGCAGAGCCTTCTGCCTGCCTGGTATTTGAAGATGTTCCGATGGGAATCCTCGCCGGGAAAAATGCAGGAATGCGTGTGTGCGCGGTGGACGACTGGTTTTCACGCCCACAGGATGCGAAAAAGCGGGAACTTGCCGACTATTTTATTCACAGCTATGAAGACATTGCCAATCAGACATACGAGGTATTATAATGAATCATGGATTTTTACCGATCAGCAGGAAAGAGATGGAAGAACGGGGGTGGAATCAGGTAGACTTTGTCTATGTAAGCGGAGATGCCTATGTAGACCACCCGTCTTTTGGACATGCGATCATCACCCGCCTTTTAGAGGCACATGGCTTCCGCGTGGGGATCATTGCACAGCCTGACTGGAAGGATAAAGAAAGTATTACAGAATTTGGAGAGCCGCGGCTTGGATTTATGGTGTCAGCGGGAAATATGGATTCCATGGTCAACCATTATTCTGTATCAAAGAAAAGACGGCAGCAGGATTCTTATACACCGGGCGGAGTGATGGGAAAGAGACCGGATTATGCAGCGGTTGTGTACGGCAATCTGATCCGTCAGACATATAAGAAGACACCAATCATTCTGGGTGGTATCGAGGCGAGTCTTAGAAGACTTGCACATTATGATTACTGGTCCAACCAGCTTAAGCGTTCCATTCTTCTGGATTCGGGTGCAGACCTGGTTTCTTATGGAATGGGCGAACGCTCGATCATTGAGATTGCAGAGGCACTGGATGCCGGACTGGATATCAAGGACATTACTTATATCGATGGAACAGTCTGCAAGGTCAAGAATCTGGACAGTGTGTATGATGCAGAGATTCTGGAACCGTATGAAGAGATGAAAAAAGATAAGCTTCTGTACGCCAAAAGCTTTTACAGACAGTACTGCAACACAGATCCATTTTCCGGAAAGCGGCTGGTTGAGCCCTATTCAGATCATCTGTATGTGGTACAGAACCCTCCGGCAAAACCGCTGACCCAGCAGGAGATGGATGATGTCTACGCACTTCCTTACATGCGGACCTACCATCCATCTTATGAGACGGCAGGTGGAGTTCCGGCAATCCGGGAGATCAAATTCAGTCTGATCAGCAACAGGGGATGTTTTGGAGGCTGCAGTTTTTGTGCACTGACATTCCATCAGGGAAGGATCATTCAGACACGAAGTAAGGAATCACTGATCACTGAAGCGAAGACATTTCCGGAGGATCCGGAATTCAAAGGATATATTCATGATGTAGGCGGACCGACCGCGAACTTCCGTGCGCCGGCATGTAAGAAACAGTTAAAATACGGGGCATGTACGAACAAACAGTGTCTTTTTCCAAAGCCGTGTAAAAATCTGATCGCAGATCATAAAGAATACTTAAGCATTCTCAGGGATCTCAGAAAGATACCGGGAGTTAAAAAAGTATTTATCCGTTCCGGTATCCGTTTTGACTATCTGCTGGCGGATCCGGATGACACGTTTTTCAGAGAATTGTGTCAGTATCATGTCAGCGGTCAGCTGAAAGTTGCACCGGAGCATGTAGCAGACCCGGTTCTTCAGATGATGGGCAAGCCGGAAAATGCGGTTTATGAACGTTTTACCCACAAATACGAAGAGATCAATAAAAGGCTAGGACTTAAACAGTACCTGGTTCCGTATCTGATGTCGTCCCATCCGGGTTCTACTATGAAAGAAGCGGTAAAGCTTGCCGAATACCTGCGGGATCTCGGTTATATGCCGGAGCAGGTACAGGATTTCTACCCGACACCGTCTACGATTTCCACTTGTATGTACTATACCGGTGTAGATCCGCGGACGATGAAGCCGGTGTATGTGCCGAAGAACCCGCATGAAAAAGCGATGCAGAGAGCACTGATCCAGTACCGAAATCCGAAGAATTATGATCTGGTCATGGAGGCACTGCGAATCGCAGACCGTATGGATCTGGTAGGCTTCGATGAGAAATGTCTGATCCGTCCGAGAAAGCTTCATTCGGAAAAAACGCAGGAGAAGAATGGATACAGCGGAAGAAACCATGGCGGAACTCATGGCGGTACGGACCGAAAGAGCAAAAACCCGAATGGAAATAACAAAAATCCAGGAAAGACAAACGGAAATTATAAAAATTCAAATGCAGGGCATAAGAATACAAAGCCTGCATCTACAGGAAACGGCAGAGGCGAGTCCTCGTCAAGACCGCAGAAAAAGAAATCCATCCGTAATGTACACAAACGGAAGTAGTCACAGGAGAAAGGAGAACCGCTTATGAAGATTGCGATTGTTACCGGGGCATCCTCCGGCATGGGAAAAGAATTTGTCAGACAGATTGAACGTTTTTACAGGGAACTGGATGAAATCTGGGTGATCGCCCGCAGTGAAAAGAAGCTGGAAGAGATCAAGAAAAGCCACAAGACGTATATCCGGATCTTTGCAGGTGACATGGAAGAGGATCTGGTATACAAGCAGGTGAAAAACCGGCTGGAGAATCAGAATCCTGATATCCGTATGCTGGTCAATGCAGCAGGATTCGGAAAGACCGGGACAGTAGAGGAGATTGCAAAGGAAGACAAGAAACTTCAGCTCCGCATGATCGACCTGAACTGCCGGGGACTGACCGAAATGACCTGTACCTGTCTGCCCTGGATGCATAAAGGAACCAGGATCATCAACCTGGCAAGCGCAGCAGCTTTTTGCCCGCAGGCAAAATTCGCAGTTTATGCGGCGACAAAATCGTATGTACTGAGCTTTTCAAGGAGCCTTGCAGCTGAACTTAAGGGAAAAGGAATCTCAGTCACAGCGGTCTGCCCGGGACCTGTGGACACTCCGTTTTTTGAAGTGTCAGGGAAGCTGCCCGGTGGCATGAAAGAGGCTGTGATGGCAGATCCGGTACAGGTTGTAAAGCAGGCGCTCATTGATGCCAAATACAAAAAAGAGGTTTCCGTATATGGCACGGCAATGAAAGGGGCAGAAGCTGCTGCCAAAGTACTTCCGCATGGAATGATCTTAAAAGCCATGTCAGTGATGGAGAAAATAACGAAGGAGTAAGCGAAAAACACGATGAAGATACAAAAAGGAGATGCAGGTTATCTGCGCAGAAGAAAACGATTATTGATACTGGAAGCTGTTGTCTCTTTTGGACTGGTTGCCGCACTGATGATCGCCGGTTATGTAACAACAAAGACAAAGCTCAATCTGCTCACTGTAGTAGCGGTACTCGGATGTCTTCCGGCAAGCCGGATCCTGGTCAATCTGATCATGGTCATGCCGCATGATTCCATTGATGAGGCAACTGAGCTTGAAATCTCGGCTGTCACTGAAGAACTTACCGTTGCATACGATCTTGTGATCACCAGTGAGAAAAAGGCAATGCCGGTAGCAGCTGTTGCAATTTACAACAATACGATCTGTGGCTATGTGCCGGTGAAAAAAGTGGATGTGGACTATGCCGCAAAGCATATCAAATCCATTATGAAGCAGAACCAGTTCGACAAGGTGGTGGTCAAGCTTTTCCATGATTACAAAGCATTTCTGACCCGCGCCGAGGGAATGAACAACATTGCTTCTGTAGAACAGCAGGATACAAGAAAACACGAAGAGATGATCAAAGGACTCCTTCTGGACATTTCACTGTAAAAGGCAGGAGGAATTAAAAGCATGCAGAAAATAACCGTTTCGTCAAATGAAGCAGGACAGCGTCTGGACAAGCTTCTTGGAAAATATTTAAGTAATGCGCCGATGAGCTTTGTTTACAAGATGCTGCGGAAAAAGAACATCAAGTTAAACGGGAAAAAAGCGCAGGGAAATGAAAAACTGACAAAAGGAGACCAGGTTGAAGTATTTCTCTCAGATGATACCTGGCAGAAATTCGCAGGGGCACCGGGAGCAGAAAAGCAGCTTCCGGCAGATCTTGCACGGGCAATGGAAAGCAGCATCCGGCTGTCGGTAATCTATGAGGATCCGGATATTCTGATCCTGAACAAACCATCAGGCATGCTTTCCCAGAAAGCAGCACCGTCTGACCTTTCCCTGAATGAATATATGATCGCTTATCTGCTGAAAAAAGGCGATCTGAAACTAGCTGAGCTTGCTACTTTCCGCCCATCTGTCTGTAACCGCCTGGATCGGAATACCAGTGGTCTTGTAACCGCAGGGAAAAGCCTTGCGGGATTACAGCAGCTCAGCGAGATTTTAAGAGACAGGACCGTGAAAAAATATTATCTCACGATCGTGGATGGGGTGATAAAAGACCGTCAGAAGATCGAAGGATATCTTCTGAAAAATGAGATGACCAATCAGGTGAAAATTCTGAAAGAAGCAAAAGGCGAGGCAAAGCCGATAGCCACAGAGTATATTCCGCTTGCGGATAATGGTCAGCAGACGATTCTGAAGGTGCATCTGATCACGGGACGGACCCATCAGATCCGTGCACATCTGTCTTCGACCGGTCATCCGATCATCGGGGATAGCAAGTATGGTAATCCAAAGGTTAATTCTATTTTCAGGAAAAAATATGCGTTAAAATATCAACTTTTACATGCATGGAAAATGCAGTTCCCGAAAAGAGAGGATGCGCTTGCAAAGGTATCGGAAAAGGAGGTTACCGCGCCTCTTCCGGAAGGATTTACAACCATCATAAAAGGAGAAGGATTAGAATGGGAACCTGGAATTCAAGAGGGCTAAGAGGTTCAACCCTGGAGGATTTTATTAACCGGACGAATGAACGCTATCAGCAGCAGGGACTGGCGCTCATTCAGAAAATCCCGACACCGATCACTCCGGTACGAATGGACAAAGATCACCGCCAGATCACGCTGGCCTATTTTGACCAGCGCAGTACGGTCGATTATATTGGAGCAGTACAGGGAATTCCCGTATGTTTTGACGCAAAAGAGTGCAGTATGGATACCTTTCCACTACACAATATCCATGAACACCAGATGAACTTTATGCGGGATTTTGAAAAACAGGATGGAATTTCCTTTTTTCTTATCTATTACAGTACAAAAAACCTGCTTTATTACATGCGCTTTGAAGAAATAGAAGTGTTTTGGGAGCGGATGAAGCAGGGCGGACGGAAAAGCGTACGCTTTGAAGAACTGGATGAGGAATATTTTATGCAGCTAAGGCAGGGCGTATTCGTTCCGTATCTGGAGATGCTCCAGAAGGATCTGAATCACCGGGAAGAAAGATAAGAAGCATGGAAAAGAGATTAGCAGGATAGAACTTCTGAGTATGCAGGCTTGACAAGCCGCGTCAAAGTTCGTATAATACAACAAGGTCACGTTTTAATATGGTAACATGCTAAAGTGACAAATAAACAAAAAAGAGGAGTTACAATCTATGGAGCAGTTATTACATACACCCGAAGGGGTCCGAGACATTTATCACGAAGAATGCGCCAAAAAGCTGGCACTTCAGAACCGACTTCATAAGACTCTGCATTTGTACGGATATCATGATATCCAGACTCCTATGTATGAATATTTTGATGTATTCAGAAAAGAGATCGGAACCATTCCTTCAAGGGAATTATATAAATTTTTTGACAGAGACGGCAACACACTGGTGTTAAGACCGGATATCACTCCGCAGATCGCACGTGCGACGGCAACTTTATTTAAGGATGATGAGCTCCCGGCAAGGCTTTGCTATGTGGGGAATACATTTATCAATCATTCCAGTTATCAGGGACGATTAAAGGAAAGTACCCAGATGGGCGCGGAGATGATCGGACTGGATGCGGCGGATGCTGATGCGGAGATGCTGGCACTTGTCATTGACTGTCTGAAGAATGCCGGACTGGAAGAATTTCAGATCAGTATAGGAAATGTAGACTTTTTCCAGAGTCTGATCGAGGAATCCGAGATTGATGATGAGACAGAAGAACGTCTGCGTGAGCTGATTAACAACCGGAACTTTTTCGGTGCAGACGAACTTTTAGAAGAGGCTGATGCAAAACCGGTATCAAGAAAAGCATTTTCTGCACTTTCAGAGATGGTCGGTGGTGTGGAGATCCTGGAGGAGGCGAAAAAGGTAGCGCCAAGCAAAAAAGCGATGAAAGCAATCCGGCGTCTCGAAAAAATCTACGCGATCTTATCTGTCTACAAAATGGAACAGTATATTACGTTTGATCTGAGCATGAGCGGAATTTACGGATATTATACCGGTATTATCTTCCGGGGATACACTTTTGGGACCGGGGATGCCATTGTAAAAGGCGGACGTTATGACCACCTGGTTGAAAAGTTTGGAAAAGAAGAGCCGGCGATCGGTTTTGCGATCGTAGTAGATGAACTGATGAGCGCACTTTCCCGCCAGAAGATCCAGATCTCAAGTGGCGAGAAGAGTTCCCTGATCTTATATGATAAAGAACGGTTGAAGGATGCAATCCAGCTTGCCATGGAATTCAGAGGGAAGGACAAGAATACCCAGATCCTTCAGAAAGCATCGGATAAGTCGCTGGAATTCTATGTGGATTATGGAAAACGCAGTCTTGCAGGAAGCATGCTGTATCTTCGCAGCAAAGGAGATGTGCATATGGTGAACCTGATGACCGGCGAAGAGAAAATTGTAGGGTAGGGGTGAGACGATGAAAGACACAAGATATTTGACATTTGCGCTCTGTAAGGGACGGCTCGCAAAACAGACACTGGAGCTTCTGGAAGAACTGGGGATCACCTGTGAGGAAATGAAAGATAAAGATTCCAGAAAGCTGATTTTTGTGAATGAAGAATTAAAACTCAAATTTTTCTTATCGAAGGGACCGGATGTACCGACCTATGTAGAATATGGTGCGGCGGACATCGGCGTGGTCGGAAAAGACACGATTCTGGAAGCGGGAAAGAAGGTACATGAGGTACTGGATCTTGGTTTTGGTAAATGCAGGATGTGCGTATGCGGACCGGCAGATGCGAAAAAATATCTGGAGAATCACGAACTGATCCGTGTGGCAACAAAATATCCGAATATTGCAAAGGATTATTTTTATAATACCAGACACCAGACGGTAGAGATTATCAAATTGAACGGTTCGATTGAACTTGCACCGATCGTTGGCCTTTCAGAGGTGATCGTGGATATCGTGGAAACCGGATCCACCCTGAAGGAGAACGGACTTGTAGTTCTCGATGAGGTTTGCCCGTTATCAGCGCGTATGATCGTAAACCCGGTCAGCATGCGTCTGGAAAATGACAGGATCAAGGAACTTCTTTATAAACTCAGAAGTATATTAAAAAGGGAGGCTTAATGCACATGAGAATACAAAAGCTGAACAGTGATACAAAGAAAAATCTGCTGGAAGATCTGCTGAAAAGAAGTCCGAACAATTATGGACAGTATGAGGCAAGCGTAAAAGAAATTTTAGATAAAGTAAAAGAAGAAAAAGATGCGGCAGTTTTTGCATACACTGCCAAATTTGATGGGGCAGAGCTTACTGCAGATACGATTGAAGTCACAGATGCAGAAATTGAAGAAGCATATGCGCAGGTTGATGATACACTTCTTACAGTCATCCGCAAAGCAAAAGACAATATCGAAAATTATCATGCAAAACAGCGTCAGAACAGCTGGTTTGACAGTAAACCGGACGGAACCATTCTTGGGCAGAAGATCACTCCGCTTCACAGAGTCGGCGTGTATGTGCCGGGAGGAAAGGCAGTTTATCCGTCTTCGGTACTGATGAATGTGATGCCGGCAAAGGTTGCCGGTGTGGATGAGATCATCATGGTAACGCCTCCTGGAAAAAATGGAAAAGTAAGTCCGAATACACTGGTTGCAGCCAAAGAAGCCGGTGTGGATAAGATCTACAAGGTCGGCGGTGCACAGGCAATTGCAGCCCTTGCATACGGAACAGAGAGTATCCCGAAGGTTGACAAGATCGTAGGACCTGGAAATATCTATGTAGCACTTGCAAAGAAAGCAGTTTACGGTCATGTCAGCATTGATTCCATTGCAGGACCAAGTGAAATCCTGGTTGTGGCAGATGAGACAGCTAATCCGAGATATGTTGCGGCAGACCTGCTTTCCCAGGCAGAGCATGATGAGCTCGCTTCCGCAATTCTTGTTACGACAAGTGAAAAGCTGGCACATGAGGTATCCGATCAGGTAGATGGTTTCTTAAAAGAACTTTCAAGAGCAGAGATCATTTCCAAATCTCTGGATAATTACGGATATATTCTGCTTGCCGATACGATGGAAGATGTGATCGACGTAGCAAATGAGATCGCATCCGAGCATTTGGAAATCCAGACAAAAAATCCATTTGAAGTGATGACCAAGATCCGCAATGCAGGAGCTATCTTTATCGGAGAATATGCAAGCGAGCCACTGGGCGATTATTTCGCCGGACCAAACCATATCCTTCCTACCAACGGAACCGCTAAATTCTTTTCCCCGCTTTCTGTAGACGATTTCATTAAGAAATCCAGTATCATCTCTTATTCAAGAGAAGCACTGCAGAAGGTACATAAGGATATCGAAAGCTTTGCAAAAGCGGAACAGCTGACCGCACATGCCAATTCGATCCATGTACGTTTTGAAGAGGAGGGCTAAAAGATGGAGAGCAGAGTTGCATCCTGCAGTCGTGTGACAAAAGAAACACAGATTGAGATGACACTGAATCTGGACGGAACAGGAAAGACTGACATTTCCACTGGCATCGGTTTCTTTGACCATATGCTTTCCGGCTTTGCAAGACATGGACTTTTTGATCTGACTGTCAAAGTTACCGGAGATCTGGAGGTAGACAGCCACCACACGATCGAGGATACCGGAATCGTGCTGGGACAGACCATTGCAAAAGCACTGGGAGATAAAAAAGGAATCAAGCGGTATGGACATTTTATGCTTCCGATGGATGAGGTACTGGTGCTTTCGGCAATCGACCTTTCCGGAAGACCATATCTGAATTTTGACGCCACATTTACCTGTGATAAATTAGGAGAACTGGACACGGAGATGGTAAAAGAATTTTTCTATGCTGTTTCCTACAGTGGTGCAATGAACCTGCACCTGAAAGTCCTGGATGGCGGCAACAACCATCATATGGCAGAGGCGTTGTTTAAAGCATTTGGAAAAGCGCTTGATATGGCTGTATCCGAAGAACCACGGATGAAAGAAGTGTGGTCTACAAAAGGCAGTCTGTAAAAAGATAAAAGGAGTTTCTCGTATGAGTTATAAAAGATTGATTCCCTGCATTTTTATTCTTGGAGGGAAGGCGGTAAAATGGTTTGATGACCCGACAGTTGTATCTGAAGATGTGATCGCGCTGGCAAAAGAGTACAGCGATAACGGGGCGGATGAACTTCTGGTATTTGACCTGTCAAGCACGGATCAGGATCATGATGAGTCCATTGAACTGATGAAAAAGATCAACCGCGTGATCCGGATCCCGATGGTTGCCGGAGGAAATGTAAAGCGGCAGGAGGATGTGAAGAAAATCCTCTACACCGGTGCAAAGCGTGCCATGCTGAATTTTTCAAAGCCGGATTCACAGAAACTGATCGAATCGGTGGCAAAGCGGTTTGGGAAAGAGAAGATCGCGGTGTCTTTGAATGACTTTGATGCATTATTTAAGCAGCAGCATCTGATCCAGACTTACAGCAGTCAGATCGTATTTATGCACCGTCTGGATCTGAATTCTGTTGTAAATATTACGGATATTCCGTGTGTGGTTGTGACCGATACACTGGAAAAGGAAGAGCTTTTTAAGATCCTGGAATGCCCGGGTGTGAAAGGACTTTCTGGAATGTATGTGAGTCAGAGAGAAATCAATTGTGCTGATTTCAAAGAAGAGTGCAGCCAGAAAGGAATTCGTATGACATCCTTTGAGAGTCTGATGGATTTTTCCGAATTTAAATTAAATTCCGATGGACTGCTTCCGGTTGTCACCCAGCATTATAAGACGTCCGAAGTGCTGATGGTGGCATACATGAATCAGGAGGCATTTGAAAAAACGGTGAAAACCGGACGGATGACCTATTTCAGCCGGAGCAGACAGAGTCTCTGGACAAAAGGCGAGACATCCGGACATTTTCAGTATGTCAAATCCCTGACCATCGACTGTGACAAAGATACCCTGCTTGCAAAAGTCGATCAGGTAGGTGCGGCATGTCATACCGGCAATCCGACCTGCTTCTTCCAGCCAATCGTAGGGGATCAGTATGAAGAAATCAATACGCAGCAGGTATTCGAGAGCGTGTATCATACGATCATGGACCGCAAAGAGTATCCAAAGGAAGGTTCTTACACGAACTATCTGTTTGAAAAAGGTATTGACAAAATTCTGAAGAAGGTTGGAGAAGAAGCTGCCGAGATCATCATTGCGGCGAAGAATCCGAACCCGGAAGAACTCAAATATGAGATGTGCGACTTCCTGTATCACATGATGGTGCTGATGGCAGAACGGGGGATCACCTGGGATGACATCATGGAAGAGATGGCAAAACGGTAAAAATAGCATATTTGAAAAAAAGAGGGACATATACTGAGGTAGAGGTATATGTCCTTTTTGTTTGTCTGAAATTGGGAAAGAACTTTCTGGTAAATGAAAAGAACTACCTGCCAAAGATGCGCACTCGCGCAAAGAAGAATGTTGCAAGTAACTGCGTTCGGCGTAGAATGCACCGAGGCACATTCATTTTAATTGGATGTTTTAGCAGAAGGGAGAGATTGGAATGAACGAATCACAGGAACGCCGCGAGGAGTTGCTTAGGATGTCACGTCAAAAATGGAGAAAAGGCAGTATCCCGGCGGTGCATCCAAGGTATCAGCATGTATATAGGGGATTATATGGAGAACATTCTTCAGAAGAAAATGGCGGAAGCAGTTTTTT
Source organism: Coprococcus sp. TM115-187 (assembly GCF_027679115.1). Lineage (NCBI taxonomy): Bacteria > Bacillati > Bacillota > Clostridia > Lachnospirales > Lachnospiraceae > Coprococcus > Coprococcus sp. TM115-187. The sequence goes on from NZ_JAQEKS010000013.1 coordinate 47,317, forward strand.
TGCGCGGATGTTTATCAGTTTCCTTATCTTTGGGATGTTTGTGGCGGCAGATTATACAGGAGAGAAAATCTGGAAATATACGCCCTCACAGATCGTGTCACAGATTGAGTACCAACCGGATATTATGGGTGGAAAATGGTAAGAGAAGATGGGAAAGCAGTTCTATGGCGGAGACGGACTTGTAGAAAAAGGTGTAGAATTGTGTATTTTTACTAAAAAAACACCACATATGGTTTAATTTATGCTATAATTAAAAATAATCAAATAAAAGATGAATGGAACCCCTAAATTTAATGTTTCATACATTTTATTAATGCAATTGTTAATGCGAAGAAGAATTTTTCGAAAACTTCAAAAATTAACATACAACTTATAGTCTATTTACGATAGGAGGATCAATTATTGAAGTTTAGGAACAAATTTGTATCAAAAAGGATCGGGACAAAGACACTGGCAAGTCTTATGGCATTTGGAATGGCTCTTGGTTCGCCAATGGCGGTATTTGCCGATGATGGAGAAACGGTCGTTGTGGCAGAGAATACAGTGCAGGCAAAAAAGACAGATGGATCAGAAGTATTTGTGGGTGTATCTGATTATGTACGGGGAATGATGGAAAGCGGAGCAGTCAGGCTGAATGATGAAACCGGCTATCTGGAAGATACCTCGACTGGTCAGAAAGTGGATCCGGAGACAGGAGAACGCCTGACAGAGACACCGGATGTTCCGGAGACACCAGCCATACCGGACACCCCTGGAAATCAAGAAAATCCAGAGTCACCGGGAACCCCGGAGAATCCAGAAAACCCAGAGGTTCCGGAAAAACCGGACACTCCGGGAACTCCAGAGACACCGGAAAAACCAGAAACTCCGGAAACCCCGGAGAATCCAGAAATTCCAGAAAAACCAGAAACTCCAGAAAAACCGGATACTCCGGAAACTCCAGAAAAACCGGATACTCCGGGAACTCCAGAGACACCGGAAAAACCAGGCACTCCGGAAAATCCGGATAGCCCGGATTCCGGCAAATCCGATTCCAAAGATCCGATTCAGACACCGGATACTGATAAGGCAGATTCTTCCGAAGACCGGAAAGATACAAAGACTGAACCAATTCCGGGAAGTGAGATCGACCATACACAGGAGATCAGCAAAGCAGAAGAAGCAGCCGGTCAGAACGAATCAAAAACTGCAGTCAGTAATTCTGAACTGATCAACCGTCAGCAGATTGTGAAGCAGCCAGAGATGGTAGAGGATTTCCGTTTCTGGACTGTGGCAAGAAAATATGCATTTGCCAGAACAGCGATCAATGTACGGGAGGAAATTCCGGAAGATGCAGATGGCAGGGCAGATGCTTCCGAGGAAGCCAAAGAAGCAGAGCTTGAAGCGGCAAAAAAAGATGCAAAAGAGCTGAGAGCTGGATTTGATATAGAGAATCAAAAATACAACACGAAAAAAGTGAAACGTACAAAAACGGCAAAAGGTGTAAAAAAATCTGCACAGATCAAACTGACCGGATTCAACATTTTTTCATCAGCGAAATTAAAGACAGAGGCGCCGAATCAGACCAATCTGAAAGCTAGAAAAAGAGCTGAAGCAGCAAGACAGGCTGAGAAGGATCTGCAGAAGCAGAAAGAAGAAAAGGCGGCAAAAGTGACTGCTGACCTGGCAGCACAGCAGATGGAAGAAAAGGTCCGCTCGGTCGGAACGATTTCGCAGGACGGGCTTCTTTATATTTTGAAAGAAGAAGACAATGGCTGGTTGTATGTGGAATCCGGTAATGTCAGGGGATTTGTAAAGGCGTCTGAAATTTATACGGAAGATGCGGCACAGGAACTTCTGGATGTCTATCAGACACAGGCCAGGTTTAAAGCTTCCAAAGAAAACAAAGACTATACCGGAATCGAGGGAACCGCAAAGACGGCACAGGCACTGGTAGAGGCTAAAGATAATCAGGCATATACCTATCTTCGTGCGACGGTGAACCAGACGGTTGCAGATAAAGAACCGGCACTGGTAAGCGAACAGGTAGATACTGATAAAAAAGGAATCCTGGATATTCAGGAGGAGAAGAATGCGGATTCCAGAGTTGTTGGAACAATGACAGCAGGAGAGCTCTGCTACATTCTCGCAGATGAAGATTCAGACTGGGTTTATGTAGAATCCGGAGATGTCAGAGGTTTTGCGGAAAAGAAGTATTTGAAATCAGACGCTGAAACCAAAGCACAGGTGACAGAAAGAGGAGCTGATGCCTATTCAATGGCAGAGGAAAACATGGATCCGGAAGATAATAAGGCTCTTTATTATACGCTGACTTCTACAAAAGAAGGAACGCCGAGTGGTGAGATCCGCCAGTCAATGATTGAATATGCATCCCAGTTTGTCGGTAATCCTTATGTGTGGGGCGGAACCAGTCTGACAAATGGGGCGGACTGTTCCGGATTTGTACAGCAGATCTACAAGGCTTACGGATATGATCTTCCGCGTGTTGCCGAGGATCAGAGCCAGTATGGAACCAAAATTCCAGTAGAAGACGCACAGCCGGGAGACCTGATCTTCTATGCAAAGAACGGTTATGTATATCATGTTGTGATGTATGCCGGAGATGGAAAGACCATCGAAGCTGCAAATGAAGATGTTGGAATTATTTACGGAACTGTTTACGACAAAGATGCAGTATGGGCGACCCGGATTCTGGACGATAATTATACCGTCGCAGGTGGAGGAATCGGCGAGGTCAATGCAACGCAGGAGATGTACGGAACGGATCTTGGCAATTTTACGATTACCTATTACTGTGCATGTGAAATCTGCTGTAACAAAGCAGACGGGATCACAGCAACCGGAACCCCAGTCATTGAGGGACAGACCATTGCGGTGGATCCGAGTGTAATCCCTTACGGAACAAAAGTCATCATCGGCGGACATGTATTTACTGCTGAAGACTGTGGTGGTGCGATCAAGAAAAACCACATTGATGTCTATGTGAACAGCCATGAAGAAGCACTTGCTCTCGGCGTGACGAATGCAGAAGTATATCTGGTTAAATAAAAATTAAGCGAAGGATAATTTGTTCTTTCGGAGTTTATCTAAAGCCATAAAAACAGGGAAATGTTCTGACGTAAAATATGTCAGGACATTTCCTTTTTTTCATTTTACCAAAATATTTTCCGAAAGAAATTACTCTCTGAGTTTGAAAAATTTTATCAGAAATATTTTTAATGAAATATGGACGGTTTTGTCAAAGAGTAGTAAAATAAAAATGTCGCGTTTCGACTAAAAGGACTGCGTTTTACAGAATTTGTAAGAAGGAGCAACAGATTTTGAAATATAGAAATATACAGGTAGCAAAAATGACAGGAACAAAAATTCTCGCAGGATTACTTGTTTTCGGACTTACTTTCAGCGCTCCGGCAACAGCTTGGGCGGCAGAGGGCGTTCTTACAGAGGTTACTTCTAATGGATCAGAAAATGGAGAAAAATTACAGGCAAAATCCATTGATGGGCGTGATACACTTACAGAAGTATCAGATCTTGTCCTGGAGATGATTCATAATGAAGAAATCAGATACAATGAAGAGACTGGATATCTGGAAGATACCGGTCTGCGTGATGCAGCGAAAACAGGATGGAAGGTTGATCCGATAACAGGAGATGAAGTAGAAGTAATCCCGGCTAATCCAGATGTGCCGGTTACGCCGGAGCAACCGACAGATCCGGTCAATCCGGATACACCACAGCAGCCTTCAGATGGCAATGTGAACAATGAACAGCAGCCTTCGGAAGACCAGACAGAAGACTCAGAAGAAAACAAAGCGCAGGAGCAGGAAAAAAATGCGCAGGATAGTGAACACAAGATGACCAATGAAGAACTGGTCAAGAGACAGCAGATCGTCAGTCTTCCGGAATACGAAGAAGATTTCCGTTTCTGGACAGTTGCGAGAAAATATGCATTTGCAAAGACAAAGATCAGCATACGTGAGGCAATTCCGGAGGATATCAATGGAGCCGTTGATACTGATCGGACAGAAAGTGATATTCAGGAAGCAACAGCTGATGCTAAAAAACTGTTTCATAAGGAAACTTCTGTAAGGGCGAAGAAATCAAAGACGAAATCTTCTGCGAAAAAGACGAAAACAGCAAAGAAAGTACAGCTTAATACATTTTCTGCCGGGACATTAAAAAATACAGCAGACACTTCGGGAAAGAAGTCATCCTTAAACTCGGATACTGCTACAGCATTGCAGGATGATACTTTAAATGCATCCTCAGCATCCCGGCAGTTGACCGAAAAGGTGCGTTCTGTCGGAGAAATTTCACAGGATGGACTTCTCTACATTCTGAAAGAAGAAAAGAATGGATGGCTGTATGTAGAATCCGGAAAGGTCAGAGGATTTGTAAAAGAATCCGAGCTTTATACCGGAGATGCCGCACAGGTACTGCTGAGTGGATACCAGAAGCAGGCAAAAAAAGCTGCAAAAAAAGCCAAGATTGCATACACTGGAATCGAAGGGACAGCATCCCTTGCAAAAGAAACGGTTCCGGCAAATGAAAATCAGGCATTTACCCATGTACGTGCAACCGTAAATCAGACACTGGCTACGAAAAAATATGCACTGGCAGATGCATCAAAGTCGGATGGAACTGTAGCAATCCAGGAAGAGGCAAATGTGCAGTCACGTGTGATCGGAATCATGTCTCAGGGAAATCTGTGTTATATCCTTGCGGATGCAGAGAAAGACTGGATCTATGTGGAGTCCGGGGATGTCCGAGGGTTTGTCTCTAAAGAGGCTGTTCAGACTGGGGATGAAGTAAAAGCGCAGGTAGAAGCAGCAGGCGAAGGTGCTTACCAGACAGCTACAGAACTGATCGCACCGGAAGATAACCAGGCACTTTATTATAGCTATGCTTCTGTAAAGCCGGGAACACCGGGGAATGCGATCCGCCAGGCAATGCTGGATTTTGCCGCACAGTTCATTGGCAATCCTTATGTATGGGGCGGTACAAGCCTGACAGAAGGGGCGGACTGCTCCGGATTTGTACAGCAGATCTATAAGACTTTTGGCTATAATCTGCCAAGAGTAGCCGAAGATCAGAGCCAGTATGGAACCAAGATTCCAGTTGAAGACGCACAACCGGGGGATCTGATCTTCTATGCAAAAGACGGTTATGTCCATCATGTTGTGATGTATGCAGGAGACGGAAAGACCATCGAAGCTGCAAATGAAGACCAGGGAATCATTTCGGGAACGGTATATATTCCGGAAGCTGTCTGGGCAACCAGAATCCTGGAAGAAAATTATAATCTGGAAGGCACGGATGTGAACGAACAGAACGCTACAGCCGAACAGTATGGAGACAGTATTGGAGAGTATACCATTGATTATTATTGTTCCTGCGAGACTTGCCGTGCGAAGGCAAGCAAAGTCAAAGCAACCGGAACTCCGGTTGTTGAAGGGCAGACCATTGCGGTTGACCCGGATGAGATTCCGTATGGAACAAAGGTGATCATTGACGGACATGTATTTACTGCTGAAGATTACGATACTTCCGGCAAAGAAAAACATATCAGTATCTATGTCAATGAGCATGAGACTGCACAGAAGCTGAATGAGAAGAAGGCAGAAGTACATCTGGTGAAATAAAGACAATCAAAAAAAGAAATATTAAACAAGAAAAACTTCGGATCACTGGCGAAAATCCAGAATATCCGAAGTTTTTTGCATGTCTACACTATTCAGACAAGTCATTCTCCCGGCTAATGTTTGATCTTTTTCAGTTTTTCATTGTCTGCCTGACATTCGGTCGGGGAAATATGATACATTTTCTTAAAAGCACGAAAAAATGAAGAATAGTCTCCAAAACCGGACTGGACAGCAACCGTTTTAAGCGGAATATCCTGCCGGATCAGCGAGACCGCAAGTGCCAGCCGTTTCTTTAAAATATACTGATGACAGGTCGTATTCAGTTGTTTCTGAAAAAATTTGTTCAAACTGCTCTTGCTCATGTGGAAAGTACGCGCCAGATCCTCCACGCCGATTTCTTTCAGAAAATGCTGATCCAGATAGCGGACGATCTGGTTGGTCTGATCGGATTCAATCTCAATAAATTCGGTGGAATATTTCAGGGCATAATTGATGATTTTTACCAGAAGACAGGTGGATGCACCACAGGCATAGGTTTCGGAAAGCTCCCCATAAGAAGCATATTCCCGGTAAAAGGTTTCAAATTCTTCCTCAAAATTGCACAGCTTATTGGTAGTATGAAGAAGATGAGGTGTGTCAATATTGAAAACAGATTCCTCAAGAGCCGGAAGCTGGCTTTTCAGATTGGAAATATATGATTTTTCCAGCCATACAGTGATAAAATCATAATAGTTTGCAACAAGATCACTGGAGGTAAAGTAGTGTGGAATATCCGGTGGAATAACCAGAATATCGCCATTTGTAATAAAATGCCGTTTCTGGCCGATGCGAAACAGAAAATCTCCGCTTTTACAAAAGCTGATCTCATAAAATCCGCTTTTGATCATAGAAAGATCTTCCATCAGATATCCTTTGTGGTGCGTGCATTTTACATGGCGCAGATGGCGTTTGCCGGACAGATGCATTTCAGGGCTTTGCTCATATAATTTTTTCATTTATAAACCTTTCATGATGAATAATAATTTAACAAATCTTTTGTAATCATTATACAATACACATTGCAAAAAAGGTAAAATAAATTGTAAAAAAATTATGTTTTTTGTTATAGATAAAAACAATAAATTGTTAAAAGTTACAAAAATAACGAGAAATCGCCGTTTTCTGGAATTATTGATAAATAATAGCAATAAGTACAAAAAGTGATAGAAAAAAGCTATTTGCAAAGAAAAAAACATTTTGGTAGTATTTTTGAAGAGTTGTTAACTAGGGGATATACCGACAGAGCAACTTAAGGAAAATACAATGGAGGAAAAAGGAAAATGAAAAGAAGAGCACTCGCATTATTGTGTGCAGGAATTTTAGCAGTCGGTATGCTTGCCGGATGTGGTGGAAGTTCCGACAAGAAAGACAGCAGCGCAAAGACAGAAGACACGAAGAAAGAGGCAAAAAGTGATGGGACTTTTACATTTGCATTGAATTATATGCCAAATTCACTTCAGCCAAGTGCACAGAGCAGTGATGACTTGGTAAGTGCAATCCGCCCAATCTATGAACCGTTATTTGCTGAGACAAAAGACGGTCTGGAATATTATCTGGCTGATAAGCTTGATATTTCAGAAGATGGTCTTACCTACACACTTCATATTAATGACAAAGCAACATGGAGTGATGGAGAACCGGTTACAGTAAAAGATATCAAATTTACCATTGATTATGGTGTATTGGTTTATGGCGGACCTACATCATTCACCAAGGTAAATGGTGGAGAAGTGCAGATCAACGAGATTGATGATAAGACAATGGAATTTGTACTTCCATCAGTATATGATAACTATGTCAGAACGTTATCTCAGTTCTATCCAATGCCGGCACATGCATTTGATAATGATCCGTCAAAGATTGATGACAGTACATACTTCAAAACACCGGGTATGGCTACATCTGGAGCATATGTAGTAAGCGAAATTAACGAAGATAGTTTTGTTTATACAGCAAGAGATGACTACTACAGAGGAACTCCTTCTGTTAAGAAAGTCGTTATAAAAACAATCGGCAGCGGAAGCACAAAACAGATCGAATTTGAAAATGGCGGAATTGATTATATGCGTGTTACAAGCGCAGAAGACCTGAAGAAATACAAAGAGGAGTCTGATAAATACAATATGTACAGTATATCAGAAGCTCGTCTTAATTACCTTCAGTTAAACCCACACGGACCGGTAATGTCTACATTATCTCAGGATGCAAGAAAAGCAATCTTCCTTGCACTTGACAAAGATGCGATCGTTGATTTTGCATGGGGATCAGATGAACTTGCAGAGCCGGCGAACAGCCTCATCACACCGGACCAGTCTATTTATAATAAAAACTGTAAAGGATATAACTTCAATCTGGAAGAAGCAAAAAAACTTGCAAAATCATCCGGATTGGAAGGAAAAGAACTTACATATATTTACAATTCAGACCGTGCAAATATGGAATCTGTAGCAACTGTCGTACAGCAGCAGTTAGCTGAAATCGGCGTAACAGTAAATATTGAAAGCTGCGATACTTCTACATTCTTCCCACGTTTCTTTGCAAGCAAAGATAAAGAACTGGCTACAACATGGGATCTTGGTACAAACGGATGGGATTCACAGCGTGGTTCAAACTGTGGACAGGCAATCAGCTACTTTACAAATCGTCTCTGTGATTGTGGATACAGTGATGAAGTTTCAGGGCTTGCTCAGAAAGCCATAGGAACTGCAGATGCGAAAGAAAAACAGGAACTTTGGAATACAATTCAGGACAAAGCGTTGGAAGAATGTTGGGAATACCCACTTACATATACAAACTTTGTTATGGTTTCGCAGAAAAATGTTACTGGTTTAGATGGTTCGTCAGTTGTTCCTGAATTCATTGATTACTTATCTATTCATATGGATTAAAAATTCACACTAGCTGAAAAGCATACGGAATGTGGCATGCCTTTAAAGTAAAGACAAGCCACATTCTTTCATATATTCGATTTTACAGAGAGGAATACTTATGTGGAAATATTGTTTAAAAAAGACGGCTCAGGTAGTAATCGTAATGATATTGATTTCCTTTTTTTCATTTGCAATTGTCTATTTTGCACCAGGTGACATATCGGATATGTATGTGAATCCGGAAATGACGGAAGAACAGAAAGCTAATGTGATTGCACAATTGGGGTTGGATAAGAGCATGACAGAGCAGTATTTTGCCTGGGCTAAACGTGCGGTACACGGAGATTTAGGTGTATCCTTATCTAATAAGTCGGCTGTGTGGCCACAGTTTATGCAGCGTCTTCCGGCAACGATCATACTTATGGGAAGTTCTATGATCTTGTCACTTTTACTTGCAATCCCGCTTGGTTTATGGTCGGGATATAAGAAGAACTCATGGCTTGATAACTTGATAAGTTCGTTAGCGTATATGGGAATGTCCATTCCTTCTTTTTGGTTTGGTATGCTGCTTATTATTGTATTTGCTGCAGTATTAAAGGTATTACCTTCTTCCGGTATGCATACCGTTGGAAATGTATCTGCATTTGATACGTTCCAGCATATGATTCTTCCATGTATTACGCTTAGTATCGGTCATGTTGCGGTTTATATCCGTTATATCCGTGCAAATACCATCGGACAGTTAAGCGAAGAGTATGTGCTTACCGCCGAAGCAAAGGGAGATTCTCAGACGAAAATTTTATTCCGACATGTGTTGAAAAACACGCTGTTGCCTATCATTACATTGATGGGAATGAATCTGGCATCTTTGGTATGTGGATCCTTTATTGTAGAAAGTGTCTTTGGATGGCCGGGAATTGGAACCTTTGCGATGTCTGCGATTGGTTCAAGGGATTATCCGGTAATCATGGCGTATGTTATGCTTTCAGGTTTTCTTTTGGTAGTCGGTAATTTTATTGCAGATTTATTGTATGCCTTTGTTGATCCAAGAATTAAACGGGGAGGTGCATCCGGTGGGAAATAATATAGTAATAACCAATGATTCATTTGCAAAACTGGAAAAAAAGAAAACAGTAGAAGTTTCTGTGGAGAGACAGAGCGTATGGAAAGATATTTGGAAAGAACTAAGGAAAAACAAAGTTGCTATGGTAAGTGTCGTACTTCTTGCCATTCTCATCATTGCTGTTCTTTTGGCACCTCTTAGTCCTTACGATCCTTATAAGTTAGATGCCTCTCAAAAACTGCAGGGTATTTCATCCAGTCACTGGTTTGGCACAGATGAGTACGGAAGAGATTATTTTACCAGAACCTTATATGGTGGAAGAGTTTCTTTGCTGGTGGGATTCATGTCTATGATCATGACGGTTGTAATCGGAACATCATTAGGTGTATTCTCCGGTTATGTCGGAGGAAAAGTGGATATGTTTTTGATGAGTTTCACAGATATTTTCCTTGCTCTTCCGAGTATGCTGTTAATGGTTATTTTAAATACCTTTTTAAAGCCTGGTTTACCGACTCTGATCGTTGTATTGAGTCTGTTTTCCTGGGCATCCGTTGCAAGAATTACGAGAGCGGAGACAATGTCATTAAAGGAACGAGATTTTGTGGTGGCTACACAGAATCTGGGGGCATCAAACTTCCGCGTGATCGTTAAACATATTATCCCTAATATTTTAGGACCGGTTATTGTTGCAGCAAGCTTGAGTGTGGCAAATGCAATTCTGATGGAATCTTCTCTAAGCTTCCTGGGATTAGGCGTGCAGATTCCACGTGCATCCTGGGGAAGTATGCTTCAGGGAGCACAGGCGCATATTTTGGATTACCCTTTATTGGCGGTATATCCGGGCGTAATGATCCTAATTACAGTTTTGAGCTTTAATTTACTGGGAGATATTCTGAGAAACGCATTAGAACCTAAAATTGTAGAATAGCAAAATATGCAGTAACCACCTTAGTGAAAGGGATAGAAAAAATGAATAATTTATTAGAAATGAAACATGTGGCTGTGAATTTTGCTGCATATGGAGGCACTGTGCAGGCGGTGCGGGATATATCGTTTTCTATTGAAGAAGGACAGACGGTTGCACTGGTAGGAGAATCGGGCTGTGGAAAATCGATTACAGCGAAAACTATTATGGGGCTTGTAAAAAAGCCGGGGAAAGTAATGGAAGGAAGCCAGATCATATTTGAAGGTACAGATATCGCAAAATATTCTTCTAAGGAGTGGAAAAAATTCCGTGGCAAAGAATGTTCTATGATTTTTCAGGATGCACTTGTTTCTTTAAATCCGACCATGAAAATCGGAAAGCAGATCATGGAAAGTCTTGACAATCATGCCGTAACGACTTCTAAAGAAGAAAAAAAGAAAAAAGTAATCGATATGCTGAAGTTAACAGGCATTGCAGATGCTGAAAAATGTCTTGAAAAGTATCCGCATGAGTTATCTGGTGGAATGCGGCAGAGGATTATGATCGCAATTGCATTGATTTCTCATCCGAAATTGTTGATTGCTGATGAACCAACCACATCTTTGGATGTAACGATCCAGGCGCAGATTCTGGCTGAAATGAAAGCTCTGCAGAAAAAACTGAAGATGGCAATTCTGCTGATTACGCATGATTTGGGAATTGTGGCGGATGTGGCTGATAAAATTATAGTTATGTACGCCGGGAAAATTGTAGAAGAGGGTACGGTCAGAGAGATTTTCTATCATCCGGTTCATCCATATACAAAAGCACTTTTAAATTCCGTTCCACGACTGGACAGAGACGGAAAAGAAATGCTTTGTACCATAGAAGGAAACATTCCGGATATGACAAATCCGCCGAAGGGATGTGCATTTTGTGAAAGATGTCCGCATGCCATGAATATTTGTGCACAGTATATGCCGGAGGAAAAAACGGTATCTTCCAGTCACAGGGCATCCTGTTGGATGATGGATGAACGTGCCGCAAAGGGAGGTGTTGCACATGCCTAGCCATAAGAAAATCTTAGAAGTTAAAAATTTGAAAAAATATTTTCCGGCTGCTCAAAAACAACAGTTAAAGGCTGTTGATAATGTGTCATTTGATATTTACGAAGGTGAGACGCTGGGAATTGTTGGTGAATCCGGATGTGGGAAAACAACCTGCGGAAAAACCTGTCTTGGAATGTATCCGGTAACAGATGGAGAAGTTCTGTTTCACGGGAAGAACATTCATACCATGTCAAAGAAAGAACGGTTTGCATTTACAAAACGTGTGCAAATGATTTTCCAAGATCCGTATGCGTCTCTTGACCCACACCAGAAGGTTTATGATATAATAGCAGAAGGAATCCAGATTCACGGGATGGCGAAGAACAAAACGGAAGAAAAGAAGATGGTAGCGGAACTACTTGAGATGGTTGGATTGAATGCAGAGCATGCAGCGAGAAATGTCCACGAGTTTTCAGGTGGGCAGCGTCAGAGGATTGGAATTGCCAGAGCACTTTCCGTTAATCCGGAATTCTTGTTTTGTGATGAGCCTATTTCAGCATTGGATGTTTCGATACAGGCACAGATTATAAATCTGCTTATGAAATTACAGAAAGAAAAAAATCTGACCATGTTGTTTATTGCACATGACCTGTCTATTGTAAAACATATATCAGATCGTATAGGGGTAATGTACTTGGGAAAAATGGTAGAACTTACAGAATCCTCTAAGTTATATGTTGAACCAAAACATCCCTATACGAGAGCTCTTTTATCAGCGGTTCCGATTGCGGATCCTGAGGCATCAGCACAAAAAGAGCGTATTATGTTAAAAGGCGATGTCCCAAGTCCGGTGAATCCACCAGTTGGATGCAGATTTGCAGGACGCTGTGAAAACTGTATGGAGATCTGTCGTAAGGAAGAACCTCAGATGATAGAGATTGTTCCGGGACATTATGTGGCATGTCACCTGTATGATGAGATACCAGGGTCAAAAGGTCAGAAAGCCGATGCAAGCTTGCTTGCAAGAGTGCAAAGCACGTAGCAATCTGGTATCAAAGGGGTCAAAATACCTTTTGACTACAATATCATGATGACTAAAAGAAAAAAATGTATGTAACAGAGGAGAAAGAAAAATGAAGTACGATTTTACAAGTATTATTGACCGTAAAGGAAAAGATGCCCTTGCAGTGGATATCCTTCCAAATATGCTTGGGCCGGGGAAAAAAGTAGAAGTAAGAGAAGGGCTGGATTACATTCCGATGTGGGTTGCGGACATGAACTTTCCGGCACTCCCGAAGATCACCGAAGCGATCATTGAAAGAGCGAAACATCCGACCTATGGATATTTTATTACCAGAGATGAGTATTACAACAGCATCATCAAGTGGCATGAAGAACAGAATCATGTGACCGGACTGAAAAAAGAACATATCGGTTATGAGAATGGAGTTTTAGGCGGCGTGGCAAGTGCACTTCACGCAGTCTGCTCACAGGGTGACAATGTCCTTGTCCATGCACCGACTTATATTGGATTTACCGGCACACTGAACAACAATGGCTACCATATCATTCACAGCCCGCTGAAAAAGGATGAAGAAGGCATCTGGCGGATGGACTTTGAGGATATGGAAGAGAAGATCGTGAAAAACAAGATCCATGCAGCTGTTTTCTGTTCACCGCACAATCCGACCGGCCGTGTATGGGAGCGCTGGGAAATCGAGAAAGCAATGGAAATTTATAAAAAATACGATGTGACCGTCATTTCCGATGAAATCTGGTCCGACATTATTTTATATGGAAACGAGCATATCCCAACCCAGTCTGTATCTGAAGATGCAAAAAACAGAACGATTGCTTTATACGCACCGTCAAAGACCTTCAACCTTGCCGGACTGATCGGAAGCTATCATATTATATACAACAAACGCCTGAAAGACAGAGTGTTAAAAGAGTCTTCCCTCTGCCATTACAATTCGATGAATGTGCTGTCCATGCATGCACTAATGGGTGCGTATACACCGGAAGGACAGGAATGGGTTGGCGAGCTTCGGGAAGTGATCGGGGAAAATGTCGCTTATGCATGCGATTATATCGACAAACATTTTGAAGGTGTTTCCGTAACCAGGCCGCAGGGAACCTATATGCTGTTTGTTAACTGTGAAGAATGGTGCAAGGCACATGATAAGAGCCTGGAAGACGTTCTGAAGATGGGATATGAAGCAGGTGTGTTCTGGCAGAACGGAAAGCCATTCCATGGCGAATGGTATATTCGTATGAACCTTGCACTGCCGACATCCAGAGTGAAAGAAGCATTTGACCGTCTGGATAAATATGTATTCAATGCTTAAAATGCATACAATAAAGGAGGAAAATAAAAATGGAATTAGTAAAAGAGCTGCCGGAGATTTTTGAAGAATTTGCAGAGCAGAGACAGAGATCTTTCCTGGTAATGAAAGAAGTAAAGGACAAAGGAATTCCGGTTGTAGGTGCGTACTGTACCTACTTCCCACAGGAAATCGCAATGGCTATGGGAGCAGTTACCGTAGGACTTTGCTCTACATCCGATGAAACGATCCCGATCGCAGAAAAGGATCTGCCGAAGAATCTGTGCCCGATGGTAAAGGCAAGTTACGGTTTTGCCGTATCTGACAAATGTCCATTCTTCTATTTCTCAGACGTGGTAGTCGGAGAGACAACCTGTGATGGAAAGAAAAAGATGTACGAACTGATGAAAGAATTCAAAAATGTCTATATCATGGAACTTCCAAACTCACAGAGAGAAGATTCCCTGGAACTGTGGACAAAAGAGATCATCCGTTTCAAAGAATATCTGGAAAAGACATTTAATGTAGAGATCACAGAAGAAAAAGTGCGCCATGCTGTTCATGTATCCAACCAGGGACGTATTGCACTGAAGAAATTCTACGAAGTTATGAAAAATGATCCGGCTCCGATGAACGGTTCCCAGCTGTTCGGTGTTCTCTATGGAAGCCAATTCAAATTCGACAAAGAAAAGATGCCGGCAGAAATTGATGCTCTTCGTGAAAAGCTGATGAAAGAATACGAAGAAGGGGAAAAACCAGAGAGAAAGAAACGTATCCTTTTAACCGGATGTCCAAGCAGCGGTGCACCGATGAAGGTTGTAAAAGCCATCGAAGAACACGGTGGAAATGTTGTAGTCTATGAAAACTGTGGAGGTGCAAAATCTGTTGACCGTCTCATCGATGAAGATGCAGAGGACATCTACAAAGCAATTGCAGAGAGATATCTTGCAATCGGATGTTCCGTTATGACACCAGATAACAACCGTATTGAACTGATGGGAAGACTCCTTGAAGAGTATAATATCGAGGGTGTAGTAGAAATGACACTTCAGGCATGTCATACTTACAATATTGAGGCAAAGAGCATTGAGAAATTTGTAAAATCTAAAGGACTTCCGTATATCCATGTAGAGACCGATTATTCTCAGGCAGATATCGGACAGCTGGATACACGAATTGCTGCATTTTTAGAGATGATCTAGGATTCAGAATGTATCAAATTTAAAAGAATATGTCCCGGTATTCTGAAAAAGTGGATGGGATTCTAACAGATTTATGTTATAATAGGAATTAACAGGCAGGGAACAGGCATCAGTCTGTTCCCTGTGTATATTTACAGGTATATGGAGAATATACCGGATTTTTTTCAGAGAGCAGCTGAGACTGAGGCGAAGCCTTTGAAAAAATTTTACCAGATTGAATAAAATAAGAGAGGTACTGAATATGACAATCGAAGAACGCGCAGCAAAAGCTGCAGATTTAAAAGCTGCCGGAGCATGCAACTGTTCCCAGGCAGTGGTAAAAGTATTTGAAGATAAGCTTTCATTGGACGATGAGACACTGATGAAATTAACCGCAGGCTATGCAGCTGGAATGGGATGTCTGGAAGCAACCTGCGGGGCACTCATTGGAGCTGTGATGACCGCCGGAGTCCTGACAGACGGAGCCGGAACGCCTCGTTATTCCAAAGAAATCCTTGCAAAGTTTCAGCAAAAATGCGGAGCAACGATCTGTAGGGAGTTGAAGGGCGTCGGCACAGGAAAGGTACTCTGTGAATGTCCGGAATGCGTAAGAAATGCGGTGCTTGCACTAGGAGAAGTAATGGGGATTGAATAAATAAAACGATACGAATACGGAACACATCCACATTTGTGCTATACTTAAGCTAACAAAGTGTTTAGGACATGGTTTCATAGCTTCAAGAAAGTAACGGTTTTAAAATACAGGCTGAACTGACAACAGACTAAGAAGACTATTCCAAAACCAAAGGCGCCGGCTTCCGATGCAAAGGATAAAGTTCCGGAGACGGGAGATAGCAGTTCTATGACATTGTATCTGGTTCTGATGGGGATTACAGCAATGTCAGGAGCACTGGTATTAAGAAGAAAAAGTAAATAACAAAAGGGCGTATCGGTGCGGATATCAAGAGATTTTATTTCCCCCTCTCAGGTATAATACATCTTGGAGGGGGAATTTTATAACCAGATAAGTATGATTCTAAGATTAGTCATGTTTTTAAATGTGTTCTTGTATTATGCGGAATTGATTCAGAAAAATATCATTGTCAGGACTTTGATATGGCTAAAATGGTTGATTTTCTCACTTAAACAAGCTATTATTAAAAGTAATTGTCTTAATAAAATACTCGTTTCAAAATTATCGCTTACAGTATTATACGATATGATAAAGTATCATTGTGGTCGCATTCTGTCGTAAGCAGTCGCATACAATCCTTACGACAGAAAAACGGTCGTAAAACAGCAAAAAATGGGGTAAAATGGCAATGTCATTAAGTTAATTTAAAAATTAAAAAAAGCAGAATGCAAGTAGGTAAAATC
>NZ_JAQEKS010000014.1:0-63194 GCF_027679115.1 Coprococcus sp. TM115-187
GAACGGTACGCACGGTGGTGTGAGAGGACGGCGGTTAGTCACCGCCTCCTACTCGATTATAGGATTAGAATGTCAAAAGCACCATTTTAATATTTGATTTTGTTTGTACCCTTGAAAATTTAACACGAACTGGTAAAAAATATGATTTTGAACCTATCGTTTATGGGGAGTATACAAATCTAAGCTATTGGTATAATCTAATAGCTTTTAAAAATCTAATGCTGCTATTTTAAATCCGAAGAATAATCGAGTGCGTTTTTTTCCGTTCACAGGTATCTTGTCCACATGATATCTTCGACGAAGAAGAGCGGGAATTGCCTCAACTCCATTTCTAAACCCTGCATACTCAGAGAAATTTTCTGTTTTCATGTATTGCAATTGTTCTGCTCTTCCAACAGATTTCCAGGATAACTCTTTTCGTACCCGTGTTTTCAAAAATCGTGGATTACAGCGTTTTTTGTATGGACAGTTTTCACATTCGCATGTGGCTTACGTCCTGTAAAATTAGTTGTAACAAGCCTTAGGTTATGCTCAGATGCTAAATGTGAGTTCTTTTCTCCACTGTATGCCCCATCAGCAACAATAAAGGAACCGTCAGAAAATTGTTTGTTCCTATTGAGATAATCTTTCATAAACTGATTATCTGCGTAAGTATTAAACCTTTTGGCACCCTAATCTTCTTAAATAATCAATTTTTCCAGTAATTGGAGCACTTCTTCCAGTTTGGGATTTGGCACTTCGGTATTTTGTCAGTTTATATGCTGTATGCAGTTCTGGCACATCATATATTCAATCCCCGATCAGAAAGAAATTTTGCTCAGATGGACGGTTTTTTTCTGATATCGGTCAAGGATGTCCTGTAGAGTGATAGACTTCATTTCTTCTTCTGCTTTTTCCTGGATTTGGTCAAAAAAATCCTGAAGAGACAACTGAATATAGATGCCAACACCGCATTCCGGATTAGTATGAGTATCCAGATGAAGCAGAGGCTTTTCTCCTTCTACCGCTCTGTAGATATCCAACAATGTAATCGTCGAAAGCTCTTTGGTAAGTGATGGTTTTGGATGACCTTTGACACTGGAGATGAGACCGGCTCGGCGCAGACTGGACATAAGCTGGCGCACACAGCCGGG
The DNA here is from genome assembly GCF_027679115.1 of Coprococcus sp. TM115-187. NCBI lineage: Bacteria > Bacillati > Bacillota > Clostridia > Lachnospirales > Lachnospiraceae > Coprococcus > Coprococcus sp. TM115-187. The sequence continues at coordinate 1,134 of NZ_JAQEKS010000014.1, forward strand.
ATTGGTGTGTACGCTTTCCGCAATACTGTCACTGGTCAGGGAACCATTGGGGTTCAGTACGATAAATGCAAGGATGTGAACCGCATCACTGAGTTTTGTTGAATATTTCATAAATAATCCCTCCTAGATGTTAATTTAATTATAACAACATATTGACAGAAAGGCAACCCCATGATAGAGTAAGAATTGATGTTAAAATAAAATTTACAGTAAATACGAAAGGAAGACAGGAAATGACGTTTTATGAAGAACTTGTAATGCAGACACAGACGAATTTTTCAAAATATTATGGAATGTATGCGTCCGGAAAGACGCCATATATACTCACGAAGAAAAAGCCGCTGCCGTACTCGGAACAGATCAGCCGCCTGGTGCAGGAGCTAAATGAGGCTGACTGTATCGTCGTTGGCGGTGCGTCCGGGCTGTCAGCGGCAGGCGGCGGAGATTTTTACTATGAAGATAATGCTTCCTATCGGAAGTATTTTGGAAGGTTTGCAGAAAAGTACGGATTTCATGGCGCGTTTGCTGGAATGCAATACCCATTCCCGACCCGAGAGGAACACTGGGGATATGTGGCGACCTTCTTAAACACAACGCAGAACGCACCGGTACGGGAGCCTTATCTGGATTTGGACAGGCTACTTGCGGAAAAAGATTTCTTCATTTTGACGACCAATCAGGATACCCAGTTCATAAAACTTTATCCGAAGGAAAAAGTCAGCGAGATCCAGGGAGACCATCGGTTTTTACAGTGCGCGAAGTGTTGCACGGATGATACATGGGATGCCGTGGAACCGGTGAAAGAGATGATTCGTGCAATGGGAAATGACACCTATGTGCCATCTGAGATGATTCCACGATGTCCTCACTGCGGCGGTGAGGCGTTCCCGTGGGTGCGGGGATACGGCAATTTTCTTCAGGGTAAGAAATATGAGGGAGAATATCAGAAAATATCCGATTATATTTTGAAAAACAAGGACAGGAAGATAGTGTTCTTAGAGCTTGGGGTGGGAAGGATGACACCGATGTTTATTCAGGAACCTTTCTGGAACCTGACACTTTCCCTTCCTCATGCACGGTATATTGCTGTGAATAATAAATATGATTTCCTGCCTCAGCAGATTGAGGACAAGGGGATGACGATTGTGGGGGATATTGCAAAAGTCTTAAGGGATGCTGTGAAATTAGCTGGAAGATGACCTGAAGGAAATGCTTGTAAGTTTGAAAGAAGCAGTGAAGCAATACAGATGAACAAAAAATTTCGATATGAGAAGTGAAAAGAAGGAGTAGACAGTATGAGTGATCTGAAAAAAATTGCGGAAAAAATAAAAAGAGCGGATGCCATCCTGATCGGAGCGAGCAATGGACTTTCCATTACGGAAGGACTGCATCTTTTTGCGGATGATCAGGCGTTCCGGGAATTATTCGGCGATCTGAAAAAGAAATATGGGTTGACATGTATCCTGCACGGCATGAGCGCACAGTGGCCTGCAGAAGAAGAAAAATGGGGATTTTGGAGCAGGCTGATCAATCATTACTGCGGTGAATATAAAGAGAGTAAAGTGATGTCAGACCTGAAAGCGATCATAGGAGAGAAAGATTATTTTGTGGTTACATCCAACGGAGAGTGCCATTTTGAGATGTGTGGTTTTGATCCAGAGAAAATCTATGAGATAGAAGGGAACTGGTTGACTATGCAGTGTGCGTCCGGATGTCATCAGAAGCTGTATCCTGTGCTGGATCTTGCGGAGAAGATGGCGTCAGAGGAGCAGGACGGGAAAATCCCATTAGAGCTGGTTCCCCGCTGCCCGGAGTGCGGAGGTCCCATGAAGATTCATATGATCGGGCCCAATTTTATCCAGCCGACAGCGGAAAAGGAACGTCTGGATACTTTCCTGAAGAAATATCAAGGGAAAAACCTTGTGATCCTGGAACTGGGGATCGGATGGAGAAATCAGCTGATCAAAGCTCCCCTTATGCGGTTGACGGCTCAAGAGCCGAACGCAGCCTATATAACGATCAATCTCGGAGAAGTGTACATTACGGAAGATATTAAGGAGAAATCTTTTGGAGTGAACGGATATCTGGACGAAACGCTTGCTGCTTTGAAAAAAGAGGCAGAGTCTTTTGTTAGTGCAGTGTGAACTTGCAACTTAATGCGAATGGTGATGTGCATGTAAAAGGCAATTGCAATCTTTTGTCCGCCATAAATCAAAACTGAAAATACAGAAAAAGGAGCATTTTAAAGATGATAACGACAAAAAGTAAAAGCTATGAAGAACAGGTAAAACTGTTTGCCGAACACATCAAAGAGGCTGCTGCCATTGTTGTGGGAGCAGCCTCGGGAATGTCAGCTGCCGCAGGCTACCGGCACTACTATGAACGGGATAAGGACTTTGTAGAGAATTTAGGTGATTTTGAAAAAAAATATGGCTACCACAATTCCTTTGATGGGTTCTATTATCACTACCGTACCAGCGAGGAACGGTGGGCATTCATTGCCCGGAACCTGTGCATGATCCTGGACGCCAGGACCGGACAGCCCTATTATGATCTGTCTGAAATTTTGAAAGATAAAAACTATTATATCCTGACGACCAATCAGGATACACAGTTTAGCCGTATATTCTCGGAGGAAAAAATCAGCGCGATTCAGGGAGACTGGCGGTATTTCCAGTGCAGTCGTCGGTGTCATGACGAGCTTTATGATTCTGTGGAAACACTACATAAGCTGAATGACGCCATTGGTCCTGACCTGCGGGTTCCTACGGATATGATTCCTCGCTGCCCGAAGTGCGGCGCGGAAATGGAACCATGGGTACGTTCATGGGTGTTTCTGGAGGGCAAAAAGTACCATGAAGAACACAACAAACTCAATACGTTCCTGAAAAAGAATATGCATAAAAAGGTTTTGTTTCTGGAGCTCGGTGTGGGTCGTATGACGCCGATGTTCATTCAAGAGCCATTTTGGAACCTCACTTACACATGGCCGGGCGCCTTCTATATCACCATCAATCCGCGGGATGCCATTGTGCCGGATGAACTAAAAAATAAGGGGATGGCAATCCGGGAAGATATTGCAAAGGTATTGACTGACACCAGAAAGATTTTGAGTGGGGAAATGAAATGAGAGCAGAGAGCATCAGAACCACGACAGAATTGCTCCGGCAGGCGGATGCAGTGCTTGTAGGAGCAGGCTCCGGGCTGTCCAGCGCGGCTGGCTATAATCATTATCATCATAATACCGTATTTGAAGAAAACTTCCATGATTTTGAGAAAGCCTATGGAATTCAAAGTCTTTTTCAGGGGTTCTATTACGTTTACTCAAAGCCGGAACAGCAGTGGGGTTTTTACTCACGCTATATAAGATTTATGGAAGAAGCACCTGTGGGTCAGCCGTACATTGACCTTCTGGAGATTTTGAGAGAAAAGGAATATTTTATTTTGACGACAAATTGTGATATTCAGGTTCCAAAGGTTTTCCCGGAGGAAAGAACTTGCCAGTTCCAGGGGGACTTCCGCTATTTTCAGTGCAGCCAGCCATGCCATGACAAACTGTATGAAAATCACGGACTGGTCGAGGATATGTTAAAGAGCATGAACGGCCTGGAAGTTCCGTCAGAACTGATTCCCCGCTGTCCTGTCTGCGGCTGGAAAATGGTTCCGTGGGTGCAGGACAGTACATTTTTACAGGGCGAAGCATGGAAAATCGCATATCGAAGATATGAGAATTTTGTCCGTAAAAATCAGGATAAAAAGCTGCTCCTGCTGGAATTAGGAGTAGGCGATATGACGCCCAGCGTGATTAAACTTCCCTTTTGGAAGATGGCCGACAAATTTCCAGAAACATTTCTGGTGACAGTGAATCTTGCGAAAGAGAGTTCGCCAGAACATCTAAAAGGAAAGAGTCTAGCGGTATGTGAAGATTTATCCCTCTTTCTACATGAGCTTAAGGAGAATATGTAATGAAAAAGAAAGTATTACATACCGATTTCTTCAATTCAAAGGATTTTCAAAAGAATTGCGATGAGTAAAGGCGGCTTTACAGGAAAAGGAGTATTCGGAACCTTATCCTACCTTGTGGTTGTTTATGAAAATGGAAAAGAAAAACAGTGTAATTTTAAACACGAAGAAGATGTAGACAGGCTCCTGTCTTATATAGAAGAAGAATTTCCGGACATACCGGTACACAGTCTGGCAGCAGAACAAAAACTTGCAGAGAAAAAAAGATGGCTGGAAGAAAAGAAACGTGAGAAAAAAGTTTCTGAAGAGACAAAGGTTAATCTTTCAAAACTCGAGCAGGCAGAGAAATATTTGAAGAACCAGTCGGATTTATATATGAATCTGAGTCTGGCAGCAAAGAAAAAAAGAACCTATGACAGAAGTAATCCCACTTATAAGTGGGTGGCACTTGCAATTGTGATCATGGGTGCGGCAGCATTTGTTTATGGCATTTATGCATTAACGACACATGCAGGATTTGGAATGTATTTTTTATTGTTTGGTCTTGCGGCAATCTTTCTTTTTGCCGGTGCGAATGTGCTTCCTACATCAAAAAATAACAGAAAATATATTGAAAATCAGCTTTCGGGAGCCATTGAGCAGATGGAAGAATATATCAGAAAGTATCCGGAATTTCCAATACCTGCTCATTATGCTCATCCAATTGTGCTACAGAGAATGCAGGAGATCATGAGAGAAGAACGGGCAAAAACAATTCCTGAAGCATTACAGGTTTTGAAAAGCGATTTGAAAGCATTGAATTCGGATGTAGTGGTCGAGAAAGAAGAATATGATGAAATCGTAGCAATTAAACCGATGTTTCTTGTTATGGATTATGTGTAAAACTATAGATTATTATAATAATTAAAATATTGTTTCGTCATCTTGAATATGCTATACTTGAATTATGTTTATAGGGGCAAAGCTGTTGAAAAACTGTGACGCAAAGCCAAAGGGACTAAGGCAGTACGCTATGTCAGCCGGTTGCAATAAGAAGATGCGAATAGGTTAATAGAGTAAGTGAAAAAAGTTATTCGGCTTAAATTTTAGTCACCTGTATAACGCAGGTGACTTTTTTGTTTCATAGGAAATTACATTTTCTATGTAGAAAAGCTTCCGGCAGAATGCATAGGAGATGAGGGAAATGAAAAAAGGAAAGAAATGGAAAAAATTTGAAGCATTCTGCATTTTGCTCATTGTGACATTGTTGCTTATTTTTGTCAGAATACTGTATCAGCCGGGTACGGAGTCGGAAAGGGGCGAGTTGTACACCTTCAGCAATGGATGGTATCAGCTGAAGGATGGGAAAAAGACGGAGCTCAAATTGCCGTGTTTTGTTACAGCGGATAAAGATGGGCAGATCATTCTTTACAATGATATGTTATCAGAGGCTGATAAGGGAAAAATCTTGTCGATCCGAGGAATACAGGATCAGCTGGAAGTCTGCATAGGAGACCGGCTTCTCTACCAATATAAGGATAACAGATTTGAAAAAAACAGGCAGATGAAAGGGAAAATATGGGCAGATATTTCTTTGCCGGAGAAAATCGGGCAGGAAGTGTTATCAATCAGCTATGAAACTAAAAAGAATGCCAGACTATATGTGTATGCCCCGATGATCGGAGAGTTTTGTTTTATTTTTAGGCAGCATCTGCTAGGATCGATTTTTTCGATACTGGTAGTTTTGGGAATGACCGGTCTCGGTATCGTTTCGGTGATTGTCTTTTTCTATACCAGATACAGGCAGATTGTAGAAAAGAGATTTTTAAATGTAGCATTGTTTTTGCTTTTATGCAGTTTGTGGTGTATTCTGGATTCAGGAATTTACCAGATGTATGGCAGTCAGAGTGCAGCAGGAACGTTGGTATCCTTTTATGCGTTTATGACGATGTCTGTTCCTATGCTGCTATTTATACAAAATACAGTAAGTGAAAGTGTAAGATGGATACCGCAGGTTTGGATTTTTCTTCTTTATGCAAATGCTGTTTTACAGGGATTCTTGTATTTTCTGTTTAGGATTCCTTTTATAGACATGTTATTTATCACACATCTTTTATTATTTACGGGGGTTGTGTCTATGATTCTTCTTTTGTGGAAAGAGTATCGGAAAACGCAGGAGAAGGAAGTAAATCTCTGTCTAAAGGCATTTGGTGTATTAGGGATAAGCGGTGTAATCGCACTGGTACTGTACTGGGTATTATCCATTTACTGGTATGAATCTATTTTCCAGTTTGGCATTCTTCTTTATATTGCTGTTTTATTTTGGGGATTGCTTTGTAAAGTATCCAACAACATTCAGTTTTGCCTGGAACAGGAGGTTTATAGGAGAATGTCCTTGGAAGACCGGATGACAGATATGAAAAACCGGAAATCATTTGAGATGTATCTTGAAGAGATCCAGGAGGGTGCGATTTTACTTGAAAATGTATTATTGTTGTTTGTGAAAATTGCAGAACTGAAGAAGATTAATGATATGTCTGGAAGACAGATGGGTGATGAAACGGTTATCCGAACGGCAAGAAGCATCCAGAGTGCAGAAAGAAGTGTTCTGGAACAGCAGGCAGTAAGTTTTCGTGTTGATGGTGGTGAGTTTGCGATTATCGTAAAAAACCCGCAAAAGACACCGGAAGAATGGGAGCATTTTATAAAAGAAGAGATGAAAGAAGAATGTGGAAACAGACAGCCTGTGCGGCTGAAGTTCGGGTATAGTTATCTGAGAAAAAAGAATGGTAGTCTTCTTTCGTTCAGTGACTGGAAACAGCAGGCAGACGATATGCTTTGTTCAAATAAATAAAAACCGGCGGAGGATAAATATGACTTATAATATAGATTTTCTTATTGCGGCAATGGTTATATTGTTGCTGGTTTTATGGTATTTTCTGGGACAGAAAAGAGCAGAGGATCTGAATAATCAGGTATTCCTTTTCTTTGCCATCATCGGTATTTTAGATGTGGTTGCGGAACTTGCCAGTAATTATTATATTTCTTTTCCAGATAGTAATTGTGAAATTGCTGCAATGCTTGCAACAACGATCTTTTATCTGCTTCAGGCATTGCTGCCGTTTACGGTGATCTGTTATATTCAGACATTACATGATAATAAGATCATTTCGGCAAAAAAGATGTTTTTATCAGGTGTGCCGACATTCATTCTGATGGGGATGATTCTGACAAACCCGTTCACGGAAAAGCTGTTTTATTTTGATATACCGGCAGGCTATATGAAAGGTCCATGGTATATGCTGATGTATTACAGTGCACTTTGTCATATGGCAGCAGCCTTGATCCTTATTGTCATATGGCGGAAAAAACTGGGCTATCGAAAAGTGAAGGTCCTGCTGGAAATCCTGTTGATATCCGGTGCGGGAGTGGTGATCCAGCTTTTATATCATCCGCTTCTTACAACAGGGTTTGGTATGAGTCTGGGAATTCTGGCACTATTTATTACGATCAATAATCCTCATGCAAATATCGATACACTTACCGGATTATATAATCATCTGTATCTGGTCAGAAAAAGCAATGAGCTGATCAGTGCGGGAAAATCATTTCACATTATTACGGTGTATCTTTATCAATTGAAGCACATTAATAAAATCGCAGGGGTACAGGGAGGTAATTCAATCTTAAAGCTGACAGCAAGAAAACTTGGTGAGATGTGCGGGAAAAAAGCATTTCGTACAACGGGAAAGAGTTTTATGATACTCACCGGTTCACTTGAAGAATATGAATATTATCTTACGCAGCTGAAGAGAATGTTTGATGGAAACAGTAAGCTGAATGTCAACAATAAAATTATTACGATGCCTGTGATCATAAGCGGGATCATGAATGCGCAGAAACTCGGAGACAGTGGGCTTATTCTAGAATATGCTGAATATCTGGAAGCCTTATCTGCGAAAAATGGTCTGACAGAGGTGATACAGGATGATTTTCAGACGATGAATGGTTTCCTTTATAATAAACGGGTAGAACAGTATTTGCATAAGGCGATTACAGAGGATCTGTTCGAGATATACTATCAGCCGGTTTACTCTACACAGAAAAAATGCTTTATCACACTGGAAGCGCTAAGTCGCCTTCAACATCCGGAGCTTGGCTGGATCGCACCAGATGTATTTATTCAGATTGCAGAAAAAAATCATATGATCGAACAGATCACAGATCTACAGTTTAGTCGTGTCTGCAGATTTTTAGGAGAAAACCGATACCTGATGAGGCATCTTCTGAATGTAAAAGTGAACCTGTCTTCTCTGGATCTGATGAGAAATGACTGTAGCAGACATTTTATCCGGATTATGGATGCTTATAAGATTCCACATAACTGGATACAGTTTGAAATCACGGAAACGGTTGCGACTGAATGCAATGCGGGTCTAAGAAGAGTTGCGGAGGAATTTACGGACGCTGGCATTGGTTTGTGTCTGGATGATTTTGGTTCCGGATATGCGAATCTGAATACGGTAATGAGGCTTCCGTTTTCTGTGATCAAGGTTGACAGATCTCTGCTTTTTGATATCTGCAGGGATGAGAAACGGGCAATTTTCTATGAAAGCGTTGTAGAAACATTTCATAAAATGAATTATCATATCGTTTCCGAAGGAGTGGAAACACAGGAAGAAATGGAACAGATCAGTAGCTGGGGAGTCGATATGATCCAGGGCTATTATTTTTCCAAGCCGCTTCCTGAAAAAGAGCTTTTGGAATTGCTGAAGAAGCAGGATAATATAGAAAGATAAAATTAAGAGGGAAGGGAGATAGTAGATACACATGAGGACATCCGATTGCGGAGGTAATTCATCAGGCAGACAAATTAATGTATGAAAATAAAAGAATGTCATAAAGAGGAGGAAAGAAATGTTACTTATTAAAAATGCAAAAGTTTATGCACCGGAGTATGTTGGAAAAAAGGATCTTTTAGTATGTGGGGGAAAAATTGAATGTATGGAAGATAAGATCGAGGATTTTCCAATCGCATGTGAAGTTATTGATGCAGAGGAAAGAATTCTTACACCGGGGTTTATTGATCAGCATGTTCATGTTACCGGAGGCGGTGGGGAAGGAAGCTTTCATACCCGTACACCGGAACTTCAGCTGTCAGAACTGGTAAAAGGCGGAATTACAACGGTTGTAGGACTTCTTGGAACGGACGGACTTACAAGGAGTGTTGAAAATCTTTACGCAAAAGTACAGGCTTTATGCGAAGAAGGGGTAAGTGCGTATATGCTTACCGGTGCATATGGATATCCAAGTCCGACTATTACCGGAGAGGTAGATCGGGATATTATGTTTGTTGAAAAAGTACTTGGCGTGAAACTTGCCATTTCAGATCACCGGGCACCGAATGTGACGGAAAGTGAACTGATCCAACTTGCGAGCAAGACCAGAACGGCAGGTATGTTAAGCGGAAAACCTGGAATCGTGGTGCTGCATATGGGAGATGCAGATGCTGGATTGTCGCCGGTGTTTGAAGCTTTGGAAAAAAGTATGATTCCGATCAAGATTTTCCGTCCGACTCATGTGAACCGCAGAAAAGGTCTTCTGGAAGAGGGGTATCAGTTGCTTGAAAAGGGTGGATACATCGATCTCACCTGTGGCATCAGTGAGGACTTTTGTCCGGGCGGATGTATTTTAGAAGCAAAAGAAAAGGGAATCCCGACAGAGCATATTACCATCAGCTCCGACGGACACGGAAGCTGGTCAAAATACAGAGAAGACGGAAGCCTGTTGGAAATCGGTGTTTCCTCAGTAGATGCGCTGCGGGAAGAACTTCTGTATATGGTACATGAGCTTGATATGAAGCTGGAAGATGCACTTCCATATATGACATCACATGTAGCGGAGGCACTGGGATTGCAGGGTAAGAAAGGGACAATACAAAAAGGAGCCGATGCAGATCTGCTTTTGTGGGACAATGACCTGAAGCTTGACAGTTATATTGCAGGTGGAAAAATCTTTATGCAAAAAGAAAAAATCATTTGCAAGGGAACCTATGAAAAATAGGAATTGAATAAAGTACAACGTTAGCCTGTTAAAATATTCCCTTGCGGAAATGCCGGAAAAGCCTTAAAATAAAGGAATCATGTGTATACAGAAAGGAATATGCTTTATGGAAAAAGGGACTATTTTTAAATTTCATAACGATCTGGATACAGACCAGATCATCGCATCCCAGTATCTGTTGCTGCCGAATCTTGAGGAGATGAAGAGCCACGCATTTGAATCTCTGGATCCGGATTTTTCACAGAAGGTAAAACCGGGAGATTTCGTGGTCGGAGGAGAGAACTTTGGATGTGGATCTTCCAGAGAGCAGGCTCCGGGTGTGTTAAAAGCGTTAGGTGTAAAAGCTGTTATCGCAAAATCATTTGCAAGAATTTTTTATAGAAATGCTATTAATATCGGACTTCCTGCTATTGTCTGTAAAGACCTTCCGGATGAAGTAAAGACCGGAGATCAGATGGAGCTTCATATGTTGGAAGGAACCGCTGAGGCAAATGGAAAGGTTTATTCCTGCACAAAACTGCCGGAATATATGCAGAATATTTTGAATCAGGGCGGACTTATTGCGTCTCTGAACCGTGAGGAGGAATAGACGATGGGAATGACAATTGCTGAAAAGATCATTGCAGCGGCAGCCGGTGTGGAAAGCGTAAAGCCGGGTGACATCCATACAGTAGAACTGGATCGTCTGATGAGTAATGACGGAACTACACATCTTACCGTTGATATGTATAATAATAAATTAAAAAATCCACATATTGCAGATACAGACAAGCTGGTATTTATCGTAGATCATAACGTACCGTCTGACTGTCCAAAGACAGCCGCATCCCAGAAGAAGATGCGTGATTTTGCAAAGGCAAACCACATTGATTTCTGGGAAGGGAAAGGTGTATGCCATCAGATTATGATGGAAAATTATGTTCGTCCGGGAGAACTGATCTTTGGTGCAGACAGCCATACCTGTTCTTACGGTGCACTTGGTGCATTCGGAACCGGTGTTGGATGTACAGACTTCCTTTACGGTATGGTAACAGGAACTTCCTGGGTAATGGTACCGGAGACTGTGAAATTCAACCTGGTTGGAAAGCTGCCGGAAGGTGTATATGCGAGAGATCTGATCCTCACCATCATCGGTGAAGTCGGAGCCAACGGATGTAACTATCAGGTGATGGAATTTACCGGAGAGGGCGCGAAGACTCTGACAATCAGTGACCGTATCGCACTTTGCAATATGGCAGTAGAAGCCGGAGCTAAGACCGGTATTTTTGAAGTTGATGATGTGGCAATGGAATATTTAAAAGAGCATGGACGCGAGCCAAAGGCTGTATATCACAGCGATCCGGATGCGCATTATGTAAGAGAATATACATTTGACTTATCCAAGGTAGAGCCGGTTGTTGCAAAACCGGATTTTGTAGACAATCTTGCGCCGGCAAAAGACGTGCGCGGTATCAAGATTGATGAGGCATTCCTTGGATCCTGCAACAACGGACGTATCGAAGATCTCCGTGTAGGCGCACAGGTTATCAAAGGAAAGAAAGTATCTGAAAAAGTAAGATTCCTTGTTGTTCCGGCAAGTCAGACTATTTACAGACAGGCTCTGGAAGAAGGACTGATCGACATCTTCATGGATGCAGGTGCGATCGTGATGAACCCGAACTGTAGTGTATGCTGGGGAAGCTGCCAGGGCGTAATCGGTGAAAATGAAGTCCTGATCAGTACAGGAACCCGCAACTTTAAGGGACGTGCAGGACATCCGAGTTCCAAGGTATATCTTGGATCGGCTGCAACCGTTACAGCATCTGCCATTGCCGGAGAAATTGCACTGGCAAGTGATGTGTAAGAGACGAAATTACGTTTGACGAGGTGACATAAGATGGATAAATTTACAGGACGTGTATGGGTTCTTGGAGATGACATTGATACCGATATCATCATTCCAACTGAATACCTTGCACTCAAGACAATCGATGATATGAAGCAGTATGGCTTTTCTCCTCTTCGTCCGGAACTTGCCGGACAGATCCAGAAGGGGGATATCATTGTAGCAGGAAAGAACTTTGGTTGCGGTTCGTCAAGAGAACAGGCACCGGAGATCATCAAGGCAATGGGTGTGCAGTGTGTGATCGCCAAATCATTTGCAAGGATCTTTTTCCGTAATTCGATCAACAACGGACTCCTTCTGATTGAACAGCCGGATCTTTATGATGATATGAAAGAGGGCGACGAGATCACGGTAGTGATGAATGAGCATGTGGATTATAATGGCAAGGAATATCCGATTGCTTCTCTGCCGGAGAATCTGATGAGCATTATTCAGGCTGGCGGTCTGGTAAAAGCCATGCGCAAGCTGAATGGACTGGATTAACCGGAAGGAGAAGAAAATGGGCGAGACGATTATTGAAAAAATTATCAGACACAATACAGGAAAAGCCGTAAAGCCGGGAGACATTGTGACGGTTAACGTTGACCGCGTGATGATCCATGATATTTTCATCCCCTTTGTGGCTGAAAAATTTGAAGAAATGGGATTTACGAAACTGCATGATCCGGACAAGGTTGTTCTGATCTATGATCATCTGGTTCCGGCAAGTCAGCAGGATGATACCAGACATTTTCGTACCGGAGATGCATTTGCAGATAAATACGGACTTACACATGTACACAGAAGTGACGGAATCTGCCATCAGCTGATGACAGAGGCTGGCTATGTTAAACCGGGTGATATCGCATTCGGAACCGACAGCCATACCACAACTTATGGTTGTGTTGGAGCATTTTCATCTGGTATCGGTTATACCGAGATGGCAAGTATCCTTGGAACCGGAACGATGTGGATCAAGGTGCCGGAGACGATCAAAGTTGTGATCGATGGTGAACTTCCGGAAAATGTCATGTCAAAGGATATCATCTTACGACTGATTGGTGATTTGAGAGCAGACGGTGCTACTTACAGAGCACTTGAATTTGCCGGAAGCACCATTGAAAATATGACAGTTGCAAGCCGTATGACAATGGCAAACATGGCAATCGAAGCAGGAGCAAAATGCGCACTTTTCACACCGGATGAGAAAACTGCCGAGTATTGCAATATTGAATTAAATGATTATCAGAAGAGTCTGGTTGGTGATCCGGATGCAACTTATATGAGAACGATCACTTATAAAGCAGAGGACTTTGTACCGGTTATGGCCCTTCCGTCACAGGTTGACAAAATCAGAAATGTATCCGAGGTAGAAGGAACCGAGATCGATCAGGTATTTATCGGCTCTTGCACAAACGGACGTCTGGAGGATCTTCAGGCAGCAGCAGAAGTGTTAAAGGGCAAAAAAGTTGCGGATTTTGTAAAACTGATCGTGACTCCGGCGAGCCGTAAGATCTACAAACAGGCAGCAGATATGGGAATCCTTACGACTTTATCTGAGGCAGGTGCGATCATTACCCATCCAGGTTGCGGACTTTGCTGTGGACGTACCGGAGGAATTCTGTCAGACGGAGAACGTGTGGTTGCAACCAACAACCGTAACTTCCTTGGACGTATGGGAACTTCTAAGGTCGAGATTTATCTGGCATCTCCGAAAACAGCGGCAAGCTGCGCGGTGGCAGGAAAGATTGTAAGTCCAAAGTAGAGGAGTTCACTATGAAAAAAATTGGATTTATCGGTGTTGGCATCATGGGAAAATCCATGGTGCGCAACCTTATGAAAACAGGTTATGAACTGCATATTTACGCAAGAACAAAAGCGAAAGTCGATGATGTGATCAGCGAGGGTGCAATTTTCCATGAATCTATCAAAGAATGTGTACCTGGATGTGATGCAGTGATCACCATCGTTGGTTTTCCGAGAGATGTGGAAGAGGTTTACTTCGATGAAGGCGGTATTCTGGAAAATGCAGATCCGGGAACCTATCTGATCGATATGACAACTACAAGCCCGATGCTTGCAGAAAAGATTTCAAAAGAGGGCACAGAAAAAGGATTCCATGTGCTGGATGCGCCTGTAACAGGTGGGGATACCGGAGCAAAAAACGCTACATTATCCATCCTTGTCGGCGGCGAGAAAGAAGATTATGAAGCTTGTATGGAGCTTTTCAAAGCAATGGGAACAAACATCAATTATCAGGGAAAAGCCGGATGTGGACAGCATGCAAAGCTTGCTAATCAGATTATGATCGCCGGTGCCTTAAGTGGTGTATGTGAGGCCTTTTCCTATGCGCAGGCCAAAGGACTGGATCTGAATGTCCTTTTTGATTCGGTCTCTACCGGGGCAGCAGGAAGCAAACAGTTGGATGTTTTCGGACCGAAGATCATTGCCGGAGATTATGCACCGGGATTCTTTATGAAGCATTTCATCAAGGATATGAAGCTTGCGCTGACTGAGGCGAATATGAGCGGACTGAGTCTTGAGGTGCTGAGTCTGGTACTGTCAAATTATGAAGAGTTGGCACAGGAAGGGCTTGGAGAGCTTGGGACACAGGCGCTGATCAAGTATTATGATGTGCAGGATGTAGAAGAATAATCGTATGTGATTCAGGGAGCTGCTTTGCAGCTCCCTGATATTTTGTGTTTCATAAACAGTAACGAGAAAACCCGCTGATCTTTCGACCAGCGGGTTTTCTTGTGCTTTTATTTAATTTCTAAAGGAATGAGGGATTATCGAACTGGTTTATATTGTGTTACAAAGTGTTGTAAAGCCCGGAATTACAGGCTTTTTTAAAATTGACTTACATATAAAGTGTTATATTTATTTATCCTGATTTGACCGAAATTTGCCCCGAGATTCTTTGTTTGGATTTGTTTGAAAATAGTTTGATAAAAATAAAATAGAATGAAATATTTGAAATAAACATAAAAAAAATATAGACAAAATAGGGAATAAGATATAATATTAAAGTAAATATATAATCTAAGGAGGAAGGATATTTATGAGAAAAATTTTTAAACGATTTGCTTCACTTTTGACAATCTTTATATTGACTATTATGTCAATAGTTCCTGTCCATGCATCGGAGAATACTTCTGTTGTAAATGTTACGGATGATTTGGCGATACAGATGGCAGAACGTTTTGCAAAGGGAATAGGAGAAAATAGCAATATTGTTGCTAATAATCCGAGAAAATTTTATGATACAACAGGTCAAGCTATTGGATATATTGTAAATTACAATTTAGAAAACAAACCATATGGATATGTAGTTTTTGATACTACGTGTGAATCTTTGATATCAGAATACTCATTTGGTAATAATTCAGCAAATCCATATGAGGTGATTTATCAAAGTGAAGCAAATGTATTTAGTGAAAAAGCAAATACCTCTGAAATATATAAAATAGCTCCGTTTGAATATGGTATTGTTGATAATTTGGGAAAGATTAGAACGAATTATGGTGAAACATTAGAAAAAACAGTACTGTCCTTGAATGAGAGTAGGGGAAAAGACCCAGCTACTTGGGATGAGGTTTTGCTAGATATTGATGAAGTTTATGAAAACTACACGCTTGTTTCAACAAATCATCTTCAAGAATTTATTTCCTTTAATGAGCCGTATATAGAAAGTGTAACAGGACATTATGCATGTGCAGTTAGTGCATTATTAGCATGTGGTGCATATTATAATGCTGTTGATTATACAGATATTGCAGGTGATTATATGGATATTTGGGATTCAACAGGAACGACAGTTTCATCGGAGAGTGGAGGAATAACATATGGTTCAACAACTATTGGCAATATTGGACCTGGATTTGTGGACTTTTGTGCTGGAAAGAATGTTTCTGTAACACAAAATACTGACTATAGTCCCAATTATAATTTTTTCACTAATTGCATTGATAGAGGAGATATAGCAGTTGTCCATTGTGGTATAATTAGCAGTGATACTGGAGAACGTGCGGGGCATTCAATGGCAGCAGAGGGATATGCAACTTTGCGAGCATATAATTCTGGAAATACAGTACATACATTGATGGTATTTGATGGATGGGGGGATACAGTACGTTATTTGAATTTTGATTTTGATAGTTGGACAGACATATCGGGGACTACATTTAATGGATAAGAAACGATTGATTTTGTTAATCATACTTTTGCTTGCAATAGTATTAATTGTGCTTGGCGTAAAAGGAAATGTTTTTAAGGAGAATCGTCAAAATATGGAGTTGCGTTCTAGTGGAGATGATAATTCTCATTGGTTTCATTTGAGTGGGGTTGTTGTAGAGAAAACTTTTGATACACTTTTAATAGAACTAAATGAGAAGGAAGAAAGTAGTCTATTTTTTGATACGACAAAAGTTAGTTTAGATTGTACTAAGTGTAAAGGTGATCTAGAACAAGTATCAGAAGGAAATGTTATTAAATTTTATTTTTTTAAGTATAATATTGATGGTGAAACGGTAAAAATTGAAAGAATAGTAAGATAAAAGTATAAGTAAGAGTTCTGCTATCAGAACATTATTATTAGTGAGGTAAAGGAACAAGGCGAAGCCGAGACGCCGTAGGGCAGTCCTTTACGGAACGGACACAGCCAATACCATCATGATACATAAGAGGACTTGAAAGGTCACAAACCTTGCAAGTCCTCTTGTTTATCTTATGGGTTACTTCTGTCGGATTGCATTTTCCAATAGACCGCTTCTTTCGTGGCTTCTCGGAAAAAGCTATCCTGTCTGGTATATGACAGATGTTCATTCTGGATATAAGCGTCTGATTCGCAATCATATTCGTAAGGGATTACCTGTGCTGTTCCCTGTTTTTCATCAATTCCATAGATAATTACTTTGGAATCTCTCAATGCCAGTCCGAGTGTCAGAAAGCCGGAAGTGAAATAATTGTTGTTGTGTGGAGCGGTTATGCTTTTCAGTGCATGAAAGAAGTCTGCTACTTCCTCAGTCTGTCCATTCTCAAAAGCCGGAATGATATGTAAGGTGTTGTTTGCCTTATCTGCATATGCCCGGCAGACCAGAACGGAAGAATCCGCTTTTTGTATGATACCGTCAAAATAATCGCCGGAGTATGCAGTTGGCTGATAGAAAATGGCGGTTTCTTTTGTTGTAAGGTTATGATAAGTCAGAAAGCCGTTTACAAGCCGGACAATCTCGATATCATCCCCGTAGGTAAATCCGTTCTGCTCTAAAAGAGAATAGAAAGTTCTGGTAAATTCTTCCGGCAGTTCAATCCCCAGTTTTTCTGTGATAAGCATATCTACATATTCTTTAAATGAACCATACAGAAGTTCATTCAGCGTCATATTGCCCAACGTGGCAATCTGCTTCAAGCGTTTCTCATTGGGAAGATTCACACCCTTTTCCCAACTGTTTACAGAGCCTTTCGGGGCATTATCTATGATTTCCCCAAACTTCTGCATACTGTAACCGTATTTCTTGCGTATCTGTAAAATTCGTTTTCCTACTGCTTCTTTATTCACAAACATATGCACACCTCGTTTCTGTTTTCATCATAACACAAGATAAGGATAAATGTAAGGGTAAAATTATAATAAGTTATAAAAAGATATAGTTAAGCGTTTGAAATACAAAAATAAAAAGTAAGGGAAAAAGTAAAATAATTGTTGACAAGAAGAAAAAACAGGTCTATGATGAGGTTAAGAGGTAAGGAGAAAAGTAATGAAATAAATATAGACGTGGATATGAAAAGGACTTGTCACACTTACCAGACACTCATTCACCATGATTTCAAAAAAGGAGAAATGTAGCATGCAGATTACATTGACAAAAGAACAGGTCAGAGAAGCGTTCGGGGAACTCCGTTACATGGGAGCAGACTACTGCTACAAGTATGATAAGGAAACCCGGAAGAAAACCGAGGAAGTGGAAGCATTGAAACTTCACCTCGGAAGCATGAAACTTGGAAACAGCGTAGATATCCGTCTGGAAGCAACAGAACTTCCAAAGGTAGAGCCTTACACAGTGGTAGAACTAGAAGAAGCGGTATATGCCCCTTATGTGCAGAGAGGAAACTTCCCGGTATTGGTGGACAGAATCTCCTGCAAGGGTATCCGTGTTGTTACCGGAAAAGGAAACGTGTAGAGACTGTTCCCGGAAATTCTCTGCGGACTGCTCCGTACAGCGTGAAAGGAGCAAAGGGAGTAGAGAAGTTCCGGGAACGTGGCGAAAGCCACGGCATACTACGAAAGGCAGGGATGATGATAACAGAGGTAATGAAAATTTCAGAACCCCCCTATACTAACAGGGGGGTAACTCGTCAGAAAGAAGATTTGACAGCACTGATTGACTGGTGTCAGATTACTGTCAAAGGTGTAGACGTGTTCATAATCATAGAAGATATCTTGCGGATTCCACTGAGTTTTATGGAACTGCATGGTAAGGAAAAAGGAATTGCTGGACACGAACTGATAGCAAGATTTGACAATATCAAGATTCTGAAACCGACAGGAAATGCACAGTATGAGGGATTTCAGATTCTTATGAGTGGTTCGGGGTGCAGGAATTATGAAAATTTCCTTATGATGAATAAGGAAACATGGTTTGATTTTCTGGAAAGAGTTTGCAGATACCCGGTGAATTTTCCGAGGATAGACTTGGCAATCGACGATACAAAGCCTTATCTGTCTATCCCGGAATTGATTCGTCTGAAAAACGAGGGGCTGATATCTAGTCAGTTGCGTGATACAGCAGAGAATCGTTCTGATAGACTGAAAGAGGATGAAATAGAAGCGCAGGGAAAAACACTATATCTCGGCAGTAAACACAGTGATTTTCGGATTACATTCTATGAAAAGGAATATGAACAGGCAGAAAAGTTCGGAAAAGAACTCAACCCGGACTGGAACAGATATGAACTTCGATTCCGGCACAAAAAAGCGGTCAGATTAGTAGAAGAACTTCTGAAAGACAGGGATGTGGCACGGATTGCGTTGTCTGTATTAAACGAGAAAGTGCGGTTTTTACAGAAGCCGGAAAACAGCACGGTTACAAGAAAACGGCTTTATCCTACTTATCCCCCGTGGGAAGAACTCATGCAGGATGTAGGGAAGATAAAGTTGACCATGAATCCAGAGAAAAAGACACTGGAACGAACATGGCAGTGGCTGAACGTAGCAGTTTCGCCCTCTTTAAAGCTAATGGATAAAATCGGAAAACTGGATAACAGAGATTATATCCGCCAGCTAATAGAACGGGGGCAGATGAACGAAGAACAACAACGCATATATGAGGACTATAAAAAATCTTTCCTTTTGAGGGAAGAAGAAAGGAGAATCTTTGACAGAACATACACAGAAAACGATACAGACAAAGAAAGCCCTTACAGTGAATGAAGCGTCAGAGTATACGGGAATTGGAAGAAATAATCTGCGAAAGCTGATTACATGGCAGAAGATTCCGGTCATAAGGATTGGAAATAAGATTCTTATACGCTCTGAGGTTTTAGACCAGTTTTTGAAGAAAAACGAAGGGCATAATCTGAAAAATAAATATGAAGTAATTGCAGTATAAACACAAATAAGCATATAATACTGTCAGACCAGTTCTGATAGTCCTTGCACGGAAAGGAGCGTGCAGATTGGGCAAGGACTTAAAAGGAAATCCATTACCGCCGGGAATTATGCAGAGAAAAAGCGGAATTTACAGAGGGCGGTTTTATTACAAAGGAGAAACGTATACAAAAGATAATGCGGACTTAAAAAAGTTAGTTCAAGAAATGGAAGATTTACGCTATGAAGTCAAGCATGGGTTGAAAGGAAAGGGCGATAATATCACTCTGGATACATGGTTTGATATCTGGCTGAATACCCATAAGAAGCGGACTATCAAGGAGAGTACACAAGTACGTTATGATGATTTTTACAGACGTTACATAAAGAAGCAGATAGGAAAACAACGTGTGGCAGATTTTAATCCGATTATTTTGGAACGTCTGCTTCAGAATATGGCAGATGATGATTACAGCACAAAGACTATACGGGATGTGTATAATA
Source organism: Coprococcus sp. TM115-187 (assembly GCF_027679115.1). Classification (NCBI taxonomy): domain Bacteria; kingdom Bacillati; phylum Bacillota; class Clostridia; order Lachnospirales; family Lachnospiraceae; genus Coprococcus; species Coprococcus sp. TM115-187. Next base: position 21,095 of record NZ_JAQEKS010000014.1, read on the forward strand.
TTCTCAATGCTATGTTCAAATATGCAGTGCATAACAGGATTCTTACATTCAACCCATGTGCAGGAGTGGAAGTTCCCAAAACAAAGACAAAACAGATACGGGTACTGACTGTGAAAGAACAACGGGAAGTATTGGAACACGCAAAGGAGAGAATACACGAGAATCTCATACAGGTAGCACTCGGAACGGGAATGCGTGGCGGAGAACTGCTTGGGCTTACATGGGATGATGTAGATTTTCGGAAACGGGAAATTTCTGTAAATAAAACGTTGGTGTATATCAAAGATAAGGAAACAAAGAAGTATGTATTCAAGTACCAGACACCAAAGACAAAGAACAGTATACGGACGATTCCCATGCAGGACAGTGTGTATAAGGCTTTAAAACGTCAGTGGATTCAGTTGAAAGAAATGCAGTTGTCAGCTAGTGAATGGCAACCATTAGAGGGATTTGAAAATCTTGTGTTTGTTGGAAAGAACGGAAAACCGATTACAGAACACACCTTTCAAGTGACGTTAGACTGGATAGAAAAATCTATCAATAAGGAACGAAAAAAGCAGGCAGAGAAAAACAAGACAGTGTTTATACCGATTCCGCATTTTTATCCACATGCACTTCGTCATACTTTTGCAACGCGTTGTTTTGAAGCCGGGATTGACGCAAAGGTAGTACAAGGATTCCTCGGACATTATTCCATAGCAATCACACTGGATTTGTATACGCACGTCACAGATGATAAAGCAAAATCGGAAATGGATAAATTACAGAATTTGTATAAGGAAATCATATAATCAGAACAAGAATAAGAAAGAGAATAGAAAAGGTGCAACATTTCTTTAGAAAATTATTTGACCGAGATTTGACCGAAGCGGATTTTGCAACAAGTACAGAACAGCGAAAACCCGCTAACCACAAGGGCTAACGGGCTTCGTTGTTTTATAGTTATCTAAAGGAATGAGAGTAAAGTGCGGCAATCGGGGTAACCCGATTGCGCTTACTTTATGAGGGGGGAGATAGTTGTTTATCAACTATCTGACTCTTAGTATACAGATAAATTGTGTTCAAAATATGTCTATATCATAAAAGAAAAAGAAAATTTCTTAAGGAAAAATGAACTATCGATTAAGGAATATTGATTAGAGTACAATAAAAAAATCATTGCGAAAGTACTTTCAAATGTAATCAGATTCTTTTTACATCGTTGCAACTGCGGTAGTTTAATGGTATACTGGACATATTGCAAAAGTAGAAAATGGCAGCAGAAGCTGTCGGCAATGTTTACAAGGCTCATTGGGGTTATGTGAAATATATAAGAGAGTAATACGGAGGAACAGAACAGATGGATTTGGTAACAGTAAGAGAATTATACAGGAACAGAGAGGAATATCTGGATAAAGAAGTGACCATCGGGGGATGGGTGCGCAGTATCCGTGATTCTAAGACATTTGGATTTATCGTTGTAAATGATGGATCTTTCTTTGAAAACCTTCAGGTAGTATATCATGATAATATGGAGAATTTTGGCGAAATTTCCAAGCTGAATGTTGGTGCGGCAATCATTGTAAAAGGAATACTTGTCGCAACACCACAGGCAAAGCAGCCATTTGAGATCCAGGCAACAGAGGTTACAGTAGAAGGTGCGTCTGCACCGGATTACCCGCTTCAGAAAAAGCGCCACAGCTTTGAGTATTTAAGAAGTATCGCACATCTCCGCCCGAGAACTAATACTTTCCAGGCAGTATTCAGAGTTCGTTCCCTGACCGCATATGCGATCCACAAATTTTTTCAGGAGAGAGGATTTGTATATGTACATACACCGCTGATCACAGGAAGTGACTGCGAGGGTGCAGGAGAAATGTTCCAGGTAACAACACTGGATATGAACAATGTGCCGAAAAATGCAGACGGAACTGTTGATTATTCCAAAGATTTCTTTGGAAAAGAGACAAACCTTACCGTAAGCGGACAGCTGAACGGTGAAACTTATGCACAGGCATTCCGCAACATTTACACATTCGGACCGACATTCCGTGCGGAGAATTCCAACACCACACGTCATGCGGCCGAGTTCTGGATGATCGAGCCGGAAATCGCATTTGCAGATCTGGAAGATGACATGATCCTTGCAGAAAACATGCTGAAATATGTTATCCGCTACGTGATGGAAAACGCTCCGGAAGAGATGAATTTCTTCAATTCTTTCGTAGACAAAGGACTGATCGACCGTCTGAACAACGTTGTAAATTCTGATTTCGCAAGAGTTACTTACACAGAAGCAATCGAAATCCTTGAAAAGCACAATGACAAATTTGAATACAAAGTATCATGGGGAGCAGATCTGCAGACAGAGCATGAACGTTATCTGACAGAAGAGATCTACAAACGTCCGGTATTCGTTACCGATTATCCGAAGGAGATCAAAGCTTTTTACATGAAGATGAATGATGATAACAAGACCGTAGCAGCAGTTGACTGTCTGGTTCCTGGAATCGGTGAGATCATCGGAGGAAGCCAGAGAGAGGACGACTACGATAAGCTTGTTGCAAGAATGAAAGAGCTTGGACTTAAGGAAGAAGATTACGGATTCTATCTGGATCTGAGAAAGTACGGATCTACAAGACATGCAGGATTCGGACTTGGATTTGAGAGATGCATAATGTATCTTACAGGAATGTCCAACATTCGTGACGTAATTCCGTTCCCAAGAACTGTGAATAACTGCGAACTGTAAAAAAGAAGAATGAAGAAAAAGGGGACCGGGAACTGCATCAAAAGGGTGTGTTTTCCGGTCTGCTGTTTTATACGCAAATCTTTCTATATACGGAAAGGAAAAGTGAAATATGAATATTTTAGTTGTAGATGATGAAAAAGAAATTGCGGATGTCGTAGAATTATATCTGCAAAATGAATACCATGTTTTGAAATTTTACACAGGGCAGGAAGCATTGGAATGTATTGAGAAGACAAATGTGGATCTGGCGATCCTGGATGTGATGCTGCCGGATATTGACGGTTTCACGATTCTGAGAAAGATCCGTGAGAAATACACATTTCCGGTGATTATGTTGACCGCGAAGACGGAGTACCGGGACAAGATCACCGGGCTTACGATGGGGGCTGACGACTATATTCCGAAACCATTCAACCCGCTGGAGCTGGTAGCGAGAGTGAAAGCACAGATGCGCAGATACACGCAGTACAACGATGGTAAGAAAAGTGATTCTGAGAATATCATTGATTTTGCAGGACTCTTGTTAAATAAAGAATCCCATGAATGCATCTATAATGAGCAGTCTCTTCCGCTGACACCGACGGAATTTGAGATTCTGTGGATTCTTTGTGAGAATCGCGGAAAGGTGATCAGCTCACAAAGATTATTTGAAGAGGTCTGGCATGAAGAGTATCTGAAGAACAGCAACAATACGGTGATGGTACATATCCGGCATCTGCGTGAGAAATTGAGTAAACCGACTGGAAAATCAGATCTTATCAAGACTGTCTGGGGAGTGGGATACAAAATTGAAGAATAATTACAGAAAATTAAAACTGAGCATATTGCTTCAGACGGTTTTTATTACGGCCCTGACGGTGCTGGTTGGCAGATTTATTCTGGAGTATTTTATCGATGGTATTTATAATGACAGCTTTGCCAATGGCTTTTTGCGAATATTGGAAGCTTTTCATGTGAGTGAAGAGAACGCAACATCTTTGTATTGGCAGTGGATCGGCAATAATAAAGTGTTCTTTATGATCCTCGGTTTTTTACTTTTATTTTCGTTGTTTTTTTATGTGGCACTTTCAAAAATGACGCGTTATCTGGAACAGGTAGAAGATGGGATTGAAAATATTATTTCAGCGTCTGACCAGCCAATCCGGCTGATTACGGAGTTAAAACCAATCGAGGATCGTCTCAATGAGATTAAAGAGACATTAAGGAGCCAGGAGGAAGAGGCAGAAAAGCTTGAGCAGAGGAAAAATGATGTCCTGCTTTTTCTGGCACATGATTTAAAAACACCGCTTACTTCTGTGGTGGCGTATCTGAGTATGCTGGATTCTCATCCGGAGATGCCGGCAGAGGAGCGCGCCAAATATACGCAGATATCTCTGGAGAAGGCGAATCGACTGGGGAATCTTTTGAAAGAGTTTTTTGAAAGTATAAAGTTGAATCTGCAGGATATTGAACTGGATAAGGTGGATATTGATCTGACCATGATGCTGGAACAGATTGCAGACGAACTCTATGGGGTACTTCAGGAGAAGATGCTGACCTGCAAGGTGGAAGCAGAGGAAGAGATCCTGATCGAGGGAGATCCGGATAAGCTTGCCAGGGTTTTTGATAATATTCTGCGAAATGCCATAGCATACTGCCGGGAGAAAAGTGTGCTTCTGATCCAGGCTGCCAAGGAGGAGAACCAGGTAAGAATCTGTTTTGAAAATGAAGGAGATACGATACCGGAAGAGAGCCTGAAGAGGATCTTTGATAAATTTTATCGCGCGGATGCGTCGAGATCCAGCAGTACCGGAGGAGCAGGACTGGGGCTTGCCATTGCAAAAGAGATTGTAGAGCTGCATAAGGGACAGATCATTGCCGAGAGCAGTGGGGGAAAGACACGTTTTATCGTGACACTTCCCCTTAAAGGAGGAGTAGAAAGTAATGAAATTCATACACACAGCGGACATTCATCTGGGGGCAGAGCCGGACGCAGGAAGTTCTTACACCGCAAAGCGACCGGAAGAACTGTGGAATAGCTTTGAGCGTCTTTTAAATATCTGTGAAGAAGAACAGACAGATCTTCTTCTGATCGCAGGGGATCTGTTTCACAGACAGCCGCTTTTAAGAGAGCTGAAGGAACTGGATTATTTATTTTCCAGACTGACACATACACAGGTCGTGCTGATGGTGGGCAACCATGATTACCTGAAAAGTACGTCCTATTACCGGAATTATAAATGGCAGGGACCGGTGCACATGTTTTTGTCTCAGAAACCTGCCTGTATGGAATTTAAAGAGCTTGGAGTCCGCATATACGGACTCAGCTATGAGGAACGGGAGATCACAGAACCGCTTTATGAGAAAATCCTTCCGGAAAAAAGAGGAATATCTTCCATCCTTCTGGCCCATGGCGGCGATGAAAAGCATATCCCGTTCCGAAAGAACGAATTACTGAAGCTGGGATATGATTATATTGCTCTTGGGCACATTCATCTTCCGGCAGAGCTTGCAAAGGACCGGATGTATTACGCAGGATCCCTAGAGCCTACAGATAAAAATGACACCGGGAAGCATGGTTATATCAAAGGGGAGATTAAAAATGGAAGAACCCGGACGGAATTTATTCCTTTTGCATCCAGAGAATATGTGCATATGGAAGTAGAAGCAGGAAGAGAGATGACCGGACGGGAAATGAAAGAAAAAATTTCCCTTGCCATACGGGAAAGAGGTATACAGAACATTTATAAAATCATTCTGCGGGGATTTCGGGATCCGGATATGATCTATGATACCGACCGGATGGATTCCTATGGAAATATTGTCGAAATCCTGGATGAAACAAAGCCGGCATATGATTATGAAAAGTTGAAAAAACAAAATGCAGGAAATCTTCTGGGCTGGTATATAGAAAGTTTTGCAGAAGCAAAGGATGACAGTGTGGAGGCAATTGCATTGGCTGAGGGAGTACAGGCCATGCTGGAGGCAAAGGGGAGCAAATTATGAAGATAACAGAACTGATCCTGAAGAATTTCGGTAAGTTCACGAATAAGCAGATCCTGCTTGCGGATGGGATCAATATTATTTACGGAGAAAACGAATCGGGAAAAACAACGCTGCATACCTTTCTGAAGGGAATGCTTTTTGGAATGGAAAGAAAGCGCGGGCGTGCCGCCGCAACAGATACATTCCGTACCTATGAGCCTTGGGAGAATCCAAACTTTTATGCGGGAATCCTGCGGTTTACCTGTGGCGGTCGAAAATTCCTGCTGGAGCGAAATTTCGATCGGTATGCGAAAGGCGGCTCTCTGATCTGTGAAGATGATGGAGAAGAATTGTCACTTGAGCATGGGGATCTGGAAATTCTGTTAGGTGGTATGACAGAAAGTGATTATGAAAATACAGTTTCGATAGGACAGCTCCGGGTACAGACCGGAGAAATACTGGCGGCGGAGCTGAAGAATTATGCGGCAAATTATTATGCAACCGGGAACAGCGAGATTGACCTCGAAGGGGCGCTTGCCCTTTTAAAAGAGCGGAAGAAAGAGCTGGAAAAAGAAGAACGTGAAAAGAGGCAGCTGATCAGCGAAAAGAAAGAGCGGGCAGAGATGGAGGCATCCTATGTCTGGCGGGATCTGCATCAGTTAGAAAATGAAGCGGAACAGCTGAAAAGAAGCTGTGAAGAGAAACGCAGAGAATGGGAAAGCTGGGTAAATGAAGATAAAAAGCGGAAGAAACGGGAAGAGGCAGCAGGATATTTTGCCGGGTGGAGGATTCATCCACTGGAGGCAGTGAGTATGCTGGGGGCATTTTTTGTGACTTTTCTGCTTTTTTATAAGCCGTGGAATTTTCTTGTGGCAATCGTGGTGGCACTGGCTGAAGGACTGTATGTCTGGAATTGTCTGAAAGATGGAAAGAAGAAAAAGAAAGCCAGATTACAGGAGATAAAAGAACAGGGCATTTCTTTCAAGGCAGATTATGAGAGGCAGAAAGGAAAGCTTGCAAAAGTACAGGAAACCTATCATGAAAAAGAAGTGTTGTATGAAAATCTGCAGGAACGAGTCGGCGAGTTCGATGAGATGAACAGTGAAGAGATAGAGCGATTAAAAAACAAGCAGGGTGTTGAACTTGCTATGGAACAGTTGACCAGACTTGCCGCACAGATGCAGAGCCGGACAAGCGATCTTATGAATACAGAAGTATCTGCAATCATGGATGCCATCACAGATGGAAAATATAACAGACTCTGGGTAGACGAAAATCTGCATGTGCAGCTTATGAGTAATGGGAAAAAGATATCCATGGATCAGGTAAGCCGTGGAACGCTGGAACAGATTTATTTTGCAATCCGGATGGCCGCAACAAAAATTCTCCACGAGGAAGAATGTCCGGTGATCCTGGATGATGCATTCGGCTATTATGATGACAGGAGACTTGCGCAGACCCTTCGCTGGCTGAAAGACAGTAAGCGGCAGGTGATCATATTCAGCTGCCAGAAGAGAGAGATGGAAATGCTGGAAAAGATGGGGTATGGATATCATAAGATAATGTTGTAAAGAAAGAGGAGGAAGATTTTATGATTCGGCTTCAGGATATTGCAGAAATGGCAGGTGTCAGCCGTACTACGGTATCTAATGTTATAAATGGCAATACCAAAAGAGTTTCCCAGAAAACGATTGATAAAATCACGACTATTCTTAAAGAACAGAACTATGTTCCGCATATGGGTTCCGTGATGCTTTCCGGCCATGGTTCCAGAATTATAGGTGTAGTACTCGGATTTTCTTATGCCCATGGTATGCAGTCACTTCAGGATCCATTTGTGGGAGAACTGATCGGAACGATTCAGATGGAAACGGAAGAAAATGGATATTATGTTATGCTTATTGGCGGTGAAAGTATTCAGAATGTAGTGGATATTGCCTCAAAATGGAATGTAGAGGGATTGCTTATCCTTGGCTACAATGAAGAACAGTATCGCAGGCTTTCGCGCAGATTAAACAAGAAAATGATTCTGATCGATGCTTATCCGGAAGGTGCTTATACCTTCCAGAATGTCGGTATAGATGATTATTCGGGAGGGTATCAGATTGGAGAATACCTGTATTCCTGTGGATATAAGAAAGCATTGTTTGTTGCGGAAACGGAGAGAGACAGTGATTACTATCGGTGGATGGGATTCAAACAGGCGATGGAAAAATCGGGGGGATTCTGCAGTCGCTCCCGATATATAATTATTCCGAGTGAAAAAAGATTGCGTCTCAGAAAATACAGAGAGCTTCTCCCACGTTTTTTAGAAGCAAAAGCACTTGCGTTTTCCTCAGATTATAATGCGATGGAAGCGATAAATTTCTTTTTTGATGAAGGCATCATGGTTCCAGATCAGATTTCTGTTACAGGATATGATGACAGTGTCTACGCAAGTATGGTTCGACCGAAACTGACAACGGTTCATCAGGATGTTCCGCAAAAGGCGCATGTGGCGCTGAAACGTCTGCTGAAATTAATTCAGGGAGAGACACTGGACGAATTAAATATAAAAAATCCAGTCTATCTGGTAAAGAGGGATTCTGTCAGGGAATGACAGGATCCTTTTTTCAACTTTGCATGTATACAGGTAAGCCGGTGGAATGGTCTGGTTGTTTTTGTGCAGACTGTATAAAAACAGGAAATAAACTTTGTTGTCTTTTATAGTTTCGCGAGAAACCTCTTGATTTTTCTAAGATGTATGGGGTATCATGAATAGTGTTGTTACAGGAGCGGTTAAATAATACTAAACAATTATAAACGAGGAGATTTGGCATGGAGAAAAAATGGTGGAAAGAAAGTGTAGTATATCAGATATATCCAAAGAGTTTTAAAGACAGTAACGGTGATGGTGTGGGAGATATCAGAGGAATCATACAGAAACTGGATTACCTCAAAGAACTTGGGGTAAATGTATTGTGGATTTCTCCGATGCTGGAATCACCTCAGGACGATAATGGTTACGATATTTCTGATTACCGCAGAATTTATGAAGAATATGGAACGATGGAGGATTACGAGGAATTGTTGTGTGAAGCACACAAAAGATCCATCAGGATTCTGATGGATCTCGTAGTCAACCATACTTCAGATGAACATAACTGGTTTATTGAAAGCAGAAAATCAAAAGATAATCCATATCGTGATTATTATATCTGGAAAGATCCGGTAAACGGAAAAGAACCTAATAACTGGGGCGGAGTATTTGGCGGTTCTGCATGGGAATATGATCCGCAAACTCAGATGTATTATCTGCATCTGTTTTCAAAAAAACAGCCGGATCTCAATTGGGAAAATGAAAAAGTACGCCAGGAAGTTTATGACATGATGAAATTCTGGTGTGAAAAAGGAATCGATGGCTTCCGAATGGATGTTATCAGTATGATTTCCAAAGATCAGAGATTTCCGGACGGAGAAATGAATAACGGTCTTTATGGGGACTTTGGACCATATTGTGTACATGGTCCAAGGATCCACGAATTCCTTCAGGAAATGAATCAAAAAGTTCTTTCAAAATATGATATCATGACAGTCGGTGAGACCGCAGGAGTCACAATAGAAGAAGCACAGAAATATGCGGGTGATGACCGAAATGAATTGAACATGGTATTCCAATTCGAGCATGTGGAGAGTGGATGCGGAGATTATGGAAAGTGGACGACTGCAAAATATGACTTCAAAGAGTTCAAAAGTATCATGATCAAATGGCAGGAAGAACTTCAGGGTAAGGCGTGGAACAGTTTGTTTTTAGGTAATCATGATCAACCGAGGAGTGTCAGCCGTTTTGGAAATGACAATCCGGTATACAGAGAAACCTCTGCAAAAATGCTGGCTACCTGTATTCATATGATGCAGGGAACGCCATATGTATATCAGGGTGAAGAGCTTGGCATGACAAATGTCTATTTTGACAAACTGGAAGATTACCGTGATATTGAAAGTATTAATTACTTTGAAGAGTTTACGGAATCAGGCCTTATGACTCCGGAACACATGATGAAATGTCTGATGCTGAGAAGCCGTGACAATGCGAGAACTCCGATGCAGTGGGACGACAGTAAACAGGCCGGATTCACAGAGGGCGAGCCTTGGATCAAAGTAAACCCGAACTACAAAAAGATCAATGCAGCACAGCAGCTTGAAGATCCGGATTCTGTTTTCCATTACTATCAGAAACTGATCCGATTGCGTAAAGAAAAAGATATTATTGTTTATGGCGAATTTGAACCACTTTACCGTGATGATGAACAGATTTTTGCTTACACAAGAAAACAGGATCAGGAAAAACTTCTGACCGTCTGCAACTTCAGCGATAAGAATGCAGAAGTAGAAGTGCCGGAAGAATTCAAAGGCGCAGAGTGTCTGATCACAAACCTTGGAAGAAAAGAATTTGAAGGAAAAATTGTTCTGAATCCATATGAAGCATTTGTACTATATTATAAACACTAGGTGATAAAGAAATGATTAGAAAATATAGATATGGAACTCCGTTTGATACGGAGGCACTGACTGAAAAGATTGAAACAACTAAGGGCGTTCTCCCGTATGGAGAGGTCAGTCAGGAGGAAGGATTTGTTTTTACTTATATCATGGATGAAGATGATATTGTCTATGGTCTGGGTGAAGCCAATCGTGGAATCAACAAGAGAGGGTACTGTTATATCAGTAATTGTACAGATGATCCGGTACACACAGAGGACAAGCGTTCTCTGTACGGAGCCCATAACTTCATTGTTGTGAGCGGAAAGAGGACGTTTGGATTGTTTTTCGACTATCCCTCAAAACTGACCTTTGATATTGGATATGACAGAGAGGATACCATTAAGGTATCTTGCGAAAATGCTGACTTGGATATCTACGTGCTTGAAGGTGAGAATGCTTATGATATCGTAAAACAGTTCCGCCATGTAATCGGACGCAGCTATATCCCACCGAAGTTTGCCTTTGGTTTCGGACAGAGCCGCTGGGGTTATACGACGAAAGAAGATTTCCGTACTGTCGCAAAAGGATATCGGGAGAATCATATTCCGATCGACATGATTTACATGGATATTGACTATATGCAGTCATTTAAAGATTTCACAGTGAGTGAAGAAAATTTCCCGGATTTTCCGGAATTCGTACAGGAAATGAATGACCAGAGTATTCGCCTGATTCCGATCATTGATGCCGGTGTCAAGGTTGAGCCGGGATATGAGATTTACGAGGAAGGTGTCAAAAACAACTATTTCTGCAAGAGAGAAGACGGAAGTGATTTTGTTGCAGCTGTATGGCCGGGAGATACCCATTTTCCGGATATGCTGAATCCGGAAGCCAGAAAATGGTTCGGGGACAAATATCGTTTTCTGATCGAACAGGGAATAGAAGGTTTCTGGAATGATATGAACGAGCCTGCGATCTTTTATTCTTCCGAAGGCCTTGCAGAGGCAAAAGAACTTGCCGGAGAGTTTGCAAAGGATACCGAAGGCAAGATCCATTCCTGGGAAATGCAGGACAAGATGCTCAGTATTGCAAATAATCCGGAAGACTATAAAAGATTTTATCACAATGTGGATGGCAAAAAGATCCGCCATGACAAAGTACATAATCTTTTTGGCTATAATATGACAAGAGCGGCCGGAGAAGCATTTGAACGCATTGACCCGGAAAAACGTTTTCTGATGTTTTCCAGATCTTCTTACATCGGAATGCATCGTTATGGAGGAATCTGGACCGGAGATAATAAATCCTGGTGGTCACATATCCTTCTTAACCTGAAGATGCTGCCGTCTCTGAACATGTGTGGTTTCCTGTATACAGGTGCTGACCTTGGAGGTTTTGGTGCTGATACAACAAGAGAATTGCTGCTACGTTTTCTCGCACTTGGTGTATTTACACCACTGATGCGTAATCATTCGGCGACGGGAACAAGAGAGCAGGAATGTTATCAGTTCGAAAATATCGAGGATTTCCGTGCTATCATTAACACCAGATATCGTCTTGTGCCGTATCTGTACAGCGAGTACATGAAAGCTGCGCTGAGTGATGACATGTATTTTAAGCCGTTAGGGTTTGTTTATCCGGATGACAAGAGAGCAATCCGAGTAGAGGATCAGCTGATGCTCGGAAACGAGATCATGATTGCTCCGGTTTACGAGCAGAACGCAAGAGGCCGTTATGTTTATCTGCCGGAAGAAATGAAATTTGTCAAGTTCCTGCCGGATGGAAGCATTTCGGAAGAGATTCTCGCGAAAGGTATCCATTATGTAGATGTGGCATCAAATGAAGTACCGCTCTTCATTCGAAATGGTAAATGTATCCCGGTTGCAGAAGCGGCAGAGTGTGTGAAGAATATTGATACCGAACATCTGCAGCTTATCGGATACGAAAACAGCAGTTATACCATGTATGAGGATGACGGGATCCGCAAAGATTACGATAAGAAAGAAAATTACCGAGTATTTACAAATTAACGTTTAAGAGTAAAAAAATACTGCTTAGATATCAAAATGATATTCAAGCAGTATTTTTTGTCATATAGCGGAAAAATTTCGCTCGTATAAATTAATCGATCGCTTCCCCTTTTTTATATTTCTCAACTACATTCTGGATACGTTCGCTTGGATCAAGGATGCTGCTGATAGAAGCATCATGGTTCAGTGTATCGATCACCAGTGCGATGTACTTGCTCATGTCGCAGTTGATGTAGTAAGGACGGCTGAGCAGTTCCGGTGTCTGATAGATCAGGTTTGTTGTGAGGATTCCGTTGATCAGTCCTTCTTCGTAAGCCTGGTCGAATTTTTCCATACCGTTTGTGAAAAGTCCGAAGGTTGCAGCAGCGTAGATACGTTTTGCTTTACGCATCTTGAGCTGGCGTGCTACATCGAGGATACTGTCACCTGACGAAATCATATCATCGAGGATGATCACATCTTTTCCTTCTACGGAAGAGCCAAGGAATTCGTGTGCTACGATCGGGTTACGTCCGTCTACGATGGTTGTGTAGTCACGACGTTTGTAGAACATACCCATATCAAGACCGAGTACGTTGGCAAAGTAGATTGCACGTCCGGTTGCACCTTCATCCGGGCTGATTGCCATCATATGATCGGCATCGATCTGAAGATCCGGCACATGCTTTAACAGTCCTTTTACGAACTGGTAAGTCGGACGGATCGTCTCAAATCCGTTCAGCGGGATCGCATTCTGGACACGTGGGTCGTGTGCATCGAAAGTGATGATATTGTCAACACCCATGCGGACAAGCTCCTGCAGACCAAGTGCACAGTCCAGTGATTCACGACCGCTTCTCTTGTGCTGGCGGCTTTCATACAGGAAAGGCATAATGACGTTCAGACGACGTGCTTTTCCTCCTACAGCGGCGATGACACGCTTCAGGTTCTGGAAATGGTCGTCCGGTGACATATGGTTGGTATTGCCGCTGAGCGAATAAGTCAGGCTGTAGTTGCAGACATCGACCATCAGATAAAGGTCTTTTCCACGTACAGACTCATTGATAATACCTTTGGCTTCACCAGATCCAAAACGCGGTACTTTTGCGTTGATCAGATAGTTCGGCTTTTCGTAGCCGTTGAAAACAAGATTGTCTTTCTGGAAACGAGTCTCTTCCTTTCTCCATTTTACGAGATAGTCATTGACTTTATTTCCCATCTCTTCACAGCCGTCTACAGCAATAATGCCGAGAGAGCCAACTGGAATATTATCCAGAATTCGTTCACTTCGATGTAACATCAGTGTTCCTCCCTGTACATAAGTTTCTTTTGAATGCGGATATCATCACCGGCAAGGCGAAGTATCTTATAATGGTTGCTTATCCGGGAAAATGTACGTTCTGTATAGTTCGTCTTGATTTCCTCCAGAGTAAGATTAGTAGAAATGATCGTGGATTTCCTGTTCAGGATCCGATCATTTAAACACACAAAAAGCTGAGAAACGACAAAGTCTGTATTTCGTTCGGTTCCCAGGTCATCAATGATCAGCAGATCACACTGGTGGATCTGCTCATATAAAAGACAGCTCTCATCATTCCGGGTCAGTGCTTTTTCAAGGAGCGCATCGAAAAATTCAGAGGCAGTCAGGTAAAGAACGGAATGCAGAGAATCCATTACTTCTTTTGCAATGCAGTGACTGAGAAATGTCTTCCCAATACCAGTATTCCCAAAAAGGAGCAGATTACCATGTTCGGTATCAAAATTGTGGATGAAATTCATACATTCCTGATAAGCCCGCGTTGCAAGCTCGCGGGAATTCTGACCGGAAAGCCGGTCTCTATAATTGGATGAATAATAATCAAAATTAAAATGTTCAAAATTTTCCTGTTCGAGAAGCCCTTTTAAGTTGGACTGGGTGTAGAACAGATCAATGATCGCTTTTAAAAAGCAATGGCACTTTTTCGTGCCGACATAGCCGGTATCCTGACAGTCCGGACATTCAAAATGCTGTTCCAGATAGTCTTCCGGGAATCCGGCGTCGGAAAGGAGTCGACGGCGTCTGTCAGAAAGAGACCGGATATCTTCCTTCAAAGAAGCGAGGGCAGTGTCATCGCCTGCGAGCAGCTTTTTCGCCTGATCAAGACTGGCAGAAGAAATAGAGGCATCAATCGATGCAAGCTCCGGAACCTTCTGGCAGGCACGCTCGTAGTGAAGATTCGCGAGGTCACGGCTCTTCGCTCTTTTTTCTTCATATACGCGCATCAGCGCATTGTATTGTGAATTAGTTAACGGCACAGTGTTCCCCTTTCTTAGTTACTGCGTAATAATTTTTTGGTAAGCTCGTCCATATTGTAAGAACGTTCTTCAAAATTACGGAATTTGGAAGGCTGCTGGGCAGAAGGTGTACGGTTTTGCCCCGAAGGAGTTTTCCTCCGGTCTTTTTCCTGCTCAAAGGCAGAATCAAGACGCTCAACATCTGCCAGTGTACGAACGTTGCCCGTCTTCCAGTTTTCGAGAATCTTGTCAGTATATTCAAAACTTGGCTGGTGGATCGCACTGATGGTGCGGTTGCATGCTTCCAGAATGAGATCCAGTTCGAAATTCCCATCCTCCAGCCATTTGCGGATATAATCCAGTTCGGCAGATGCAGGTCCCCGCCCTTTGATGCCAAATGCATTCAGGATAGAATAGCAGGTTTTGTTGTAAAATGCAGAGGAATTACGTGCCTGATCGACGGTTGTAATATGTTCATCTGCCCATGAAAGTGCTACTTTTTGAATGTAATGCATGCTCTTATGTCCGTTCTCCACACAGTATTCGATCAGATACTCGATCAGGTCTGCGGAAAAACCAAGGGAATCATAAAAGTAGGTAATCGCATCAACATCGGTACGGGATAAGGTTTTGCCAAGATATTGTTCAGCAATAAAAAGAATCTGCTTTAATTCTCTTCTTGCAGCAAGGGAACGTCTTGATGCAGGAAGATTCTGACCGGCAGCTTTGTCTGAAACAGTGGTATTTCCATCAGACTGCGCGACCGGAGATTTTTCATGAACGGAAGCAGACTGTGCGGAAGGTGTATGGAAAGCCGCTTTGACAGGTGTCTGATGAGTTGGTGCTTTTCCGATACAGATTCCGGCGAGTTCATTTGTTTCGTCATATTCGAGAGAAAGAATTCCTTCTTTTTCCCAGTATTTGAGTGCGCGCAGGATATCGCCTTCGGTATTCTCCAGAAGGTCTGCCATCTGCGGGATATCCGGAAGCTGCTCCGGGATATTCTGATAACGGAGAAGAAGAAGATAGACTTTTACATATTCTCCGTTCGCAGATACCATATAATGATCGATAAAGTCATTCTCCACGATCGTTATGTTATTGTGGGAATGATTGCGCAAAATAAGTGCACTCATAATTTCCGCTTCCTTTCTTTTCTGACTTTGTTCATTATAACATCATCCCAGATTGTAAAAAAGAATTTTCTGACGGAAATTTTTGTTATTACAGATAAAATTTCGCAAATATTGGAGAAAATCAGGCTTTTAACAGGTCTTCCCCAATGGTTACAACATCTCCGGCACCCATTGTGATCAGAAGATCGCCAGGCTGACAATGGGTGGTGACGAATTCTTCGATGGCTGCAAAGCTTGGAAGATAAGTTGCGTCACATCCATGTTCTTTGACTGCATCTGCAAGCTGTGCAGAAGAGATGCCTAAAGTATCTGTCTCACGCGCTGCATAGATGTCAGCAAGGATTACATGGTCTGCATGTGCGAGTGCTTCAGCAAATTCTGAGAATAATGCTTTTGTACGGGTATAAGTATGTGGCTGGAAAATACACCACAGCTTTTTATGTGGATAATGTGCAGCACTTTTCAGAGTTGCTGCGATCTCTGTCGGATGGTGTGCGTAATCATCAATGATAGTCACTCCGCCGACTTCACCTTTGTATTCAAAACGGCGGTCTGTTCCGTGGAAGGAAGCAAGACCTGTCTGGATCGTCTCCGCAGGAACACCAAGAATATCGGCAACTGCGATTGCCGCAAGTGCGTTATATACGTTGTGCTCACCGCCAACTGCAAGAGCGAGATGTGCAACATTCTGTCCGTCTTTTACGACATCGAAAGAGGCATTGCCCTGTTCGTTATAAGTAATATTGGCTGCACTGTAATCCAGGGAAGCTTCTTTGCCAAAAGTAATAACACGACAGGAAAGATCGGAGGTGATCTCTTCAATTTTATCAATATCTCCGTTGATGACGAGAGTTCCGTTTTCCGGAAGAAGCTTAGCAAAAAGGTGGAAAGAATTACGGATATCGTCCAGGTCTTTAAAAAAGTCCAGATGATCCGCATCCACATTCAGAATAATACCGATTTTCGGGAAAAAGTGCAGGAAACTGTTGGTATATTCGCATGCTTCCGTGATAAAAAGGTCAGGTCCGCCGACACGGATATTGCCTTCGATCGCTTTCAGGATACCGCCGACAGAGATTGTCGGATCCAGGTCTGCTGCAAGAGCAATATGAGAAAGCATAGAAGTTGTGGTTGTCTTACCGTGTGTACCGGATATAGCAACCGGTGTCTTATAGTTAGTCATAAGCTGACCGAGTAATTCTGCTCTGGATAACATCGGAAGATTCTGACGCTTTGCTTCTGCAAATTCTTCGTTGTCTTCGTGGATCGCTGCGGTATAAACTACAAGGTCGATACCGTCTATAATATTGGAAGCTTTCTGACCGTAAAATACGGTTGCACCATTCTGAGACAGATGATCCGTAAGTGCCGATTCTTTGTTATCGGATCCGGATACTGTGAAGCCTTCTTCAAGAAGGATCTCAGCGAGTCCACTCATACTGATGCCGCCAATTCCGATGAAGTGGATATGGCAAGGCTGATTAAAATCAATTTTATACATAATGACACTTCCTGTTCTGTGAATTTGTTTCATAGTATTTGACTTACGTGCATAATTATAACATAGATAGGTCAAAAACCAAACCTTTTCTTTTTGTGATATTTCTATAAAAAAGATAGGTAAACAGAAATATTTTTGTAAAATATGTTCACTATATGTATGTAATATGTTATAATGAAAAAACCAGAATTACTGAGAAGGGGTGAAGACATGATAAAAAAGGAAATGATAGCAATGCTATTGGCAGGAGGACAGGGCAGCAGACTTGGCGTCCTGACTGCAAAAGTTGCTAAACCGGCTGTTGCATTTGGCGGCAAATACAGGATCATTGATTTTCCGCTGAGTAACTGTATCAACTCAGGAATCGATACAGTCGGTGTCCTGACCCAGTATCAACCACTCAGGCTTAATACACATATTGGAATTGGTATTCCGTGGGATCTGGACCGGAATATCGGAGGGGTGTCAATTCTTCCGCCGTATGAGAAGAGTACAAGCAGCGAATGGTATACAGGAACGGCGAATGCAATTTATCAGAATCTGGAGTATATGGAGACATTTAATCCGGATTATGTACTGATCTTATCAGGAGATCATATTTACAAGATGGATTACGAGGTCATGTTGGATTTTCACAAGGAGAATCATGCAGATGTGACGATCGCGGCAATGCCGGTTCCGATCGAAGAAGCAAGTCGTTTCGGAATCGTAATTACCGATGAAGACAAGAGAATCACCGAGTTTGAGGAGAAGCCGGCGAATCCGCGGAGCAATCTTGCGTCCATGGGAATTTATATTTTCAGCTGGCCGGTGCTCAAAGAGGCACTGATCAAGATGAAAGATCAGCCGGGATGTGATTTCGGAAAGCATATCATTCCGTATTGTCATGAAAAGAAGCAGAGACTGTTTGCATATGAATATAATGGTTACTGGAAGGATGTCGGTACATTGAGTTCTTACTGGGAAGCTAATATGGAACTGATCGACATTATTCCTGAATTTAATCTTTATGAGGAATTCTGGAAAATTTATACGAATAATTCAATTATACCGCCACAGTATATCTCAAAAGAAGCTGTGATCGACAGAAGCATCATTGGCGACGGAGCTGAGATATACGGCGAGATACATAACTGTGTGATCGGCGCAGGTGTTGTTGTTGGACAAGGCTGCGTGATCCGGGATTCGATCATCATGCAGGATGTTGCGATAGGAAATGACTGTGTGATCGACAAAGCGATCATTGCGGAGAATGTTAAGGTTGGAGATAATGTAACCCTTGGAATCGGCAATGAAGCACCGAACAAGCTCAGGTCTGATATCTACAATTCCGGACTGGTTACGATCGGTGAGAATTCTGTGATTCCGGCAGGAGTACAGATTGGAAAGAATACTGCGATCAGCGGTATTACCGTGAAGGAGGATTATGTACAGGGTGCTCTTGAAAGCGGCGGAGTATTGATAAAGGCGGGTGACAGATCATGAGAGCAGTTGGAATCATTTTAGCAGGCGGTAACAACAACAAGATGCGGGAGCTTACACAGAGGCGTGCAGTGGCAGCGATGCCGATTGCAGGAAGCTACCGGGCAATTGATTTTGCACTCAGCAATATGTCCAATTCGCACATCCAGAAGGTAGCAGTACTTACTCAGTATAATGCACGTTCACTGAATGAACATTTGAATTCTTCCAAGTGGTGGGATTTCGGACGTAAGCAGGGTGGTCTTTATGTATTTACACCGACGATCACAGCAGACAATGGCTACTGGTATCGTGGAACGGCAGATGCGATCTATCAGAACCTGGATTTCCTGAAGAGGTGCCATGAACCTTATGTGATCATCACATCCGGTGATGCGGTTTACAAGATGGATTATAACAAAGTACTGGAATACCACATTGCCAAGAAAGCAGATATCACTGTGGTATGCCGGGATCTGGATCAGGGCGAGGATGCAACCCGTTTTGGCATCCTGAAGATGAATGAGAATATGCGGATCGAAGATTTTGAGGAAAAACCGATGGTGGCAAATTCCAACACGATTTCCACAGGAATCTATATCATCCGCAGACGTCAGCTGATCGATCTGATCGAGCATTCAGCTGAGGAAGACAGATATGATTTTGTAACGGATATCCTGATCAGATACAAGAATCTGAAAAAGATATACGGTTATAAGATAAAAGACTACTGGAGCAATATTTCCACGGTCGATGCCTATTATAAGACAAACATGGATTTCCTCAAACCGGAAGTCCGGAACTATTTCTTTAAGCAGCTTCCAAGTATTTATTCCAAGGTGACAGACCTGCCTCCGGCAAAATATAATCCGGGTGCGGTCGTTAAGAACAGCCTTGTGGCAAGCGGAAGCATTATCAACGGAACCGTTGAGAATTCGGTTCTGTTTAAAAAAGTGTTTGTTGGAAATAATTGTGTGATCAAAAACTCAATTATTTTAAATGATGTGTATCTTGGGGACAATACTTACATTGAGAACTGTATTGTAGAGAGCAGGGATACGATCCGTGCCAATACACGGCATGTTGGTGAAGATGGCGTGAAAGTAGTAATAGAAAAGAACGAAAGGTACGCATTATAAAAACTGAGGGGGACTTGTAAGAGTCCGGATCAGAAGGCATGCCGGTCAAATAAAGGAAAAGGAGCGGACCGGTATGTGCGTTACTGGAGAAAGGGGCTAGAAAGTTATGCAGATTACAGATGTACGCGTGCGCAAAGTAGCAAAAGAAGGAAAATTAAAGGCAGTAGTATCAATTACAATGGACGAAGAATTTGTTGTTCACGATATTAAAGTCATTGAAGGGGAAAAAGGACTTTTCATTGCAATGCCGAGTAAGAGAGCACTGGATGGGGAATATCGTGATATTGCGCATCCAATCAATTCCGGTACAAGAGACAGAATCCAGAAGATCATTCTGGACAAGTATGCGGAAGTACTGGAAGAGACTGACGACGCGGAAACTGCAGAAATCTAAGTACAGAAAAATACTGAAAACAAAAATCCCGGAGACTGGAAGTAAAACCAGTTCTCCGGGATTTTTATATTTTGAGAAATGATATTTCTACGATGGTCAATCGCGCATAAACTGATCGATCACATAGAGAACTCCGTCATCATCATTTGATTTTGTGATAAAATCTGCTTTTTCACGGACCAGTGGCTGTGCATTTTCCATTGCCACTCCAAGACCTGCGGTTTCGATCATAGTCAGGTCGTTGTATCCGTCACCGCAGCAGATCATTTCATCAGCAGTCAGACCGATGCTGGTAAGAAGCTTCAGAAGAGAGGCGGCTTTGTCTACATTCTTTGGAACAATTTCGAGGAAAAATGGATCCGAACAGTAAACATCGATATAACCATGGAAATGAGCGGACATTTCCTCTTTAGCAGCAGCGATGCTATCCGGTTCTCCGGTCAGGAGAAATTTATTGTTTGGAAATGTGGATACTTTCTCGCAGAAATTATCAATTTGTACAATTGGTAAATGGTTGATCTGGGATTCTAATTCGGAATATTTTGTCGGGGTAAATCCGGACAGAAGCTGTCCATCCTCATAAGCCAGAATATCAACCGGGTAGTTGGAAGCGATCCGGTAGATATCCGGGATCACGTCCTGCGGAAGTGTTTTGTTGTAAATGACCTGGCCGGTGCGGCAGTCAGTGATCCGTGCTCCGTTGAAGGACAGGATATAGCTTCCGTAACGTTCCAGATGGAGCTGCCTGGCAAGGGGAACCACGCCGTATGTAGGGCGACCGCTTGCAAGAACAACTTTTTTTCCGGCTTCCTGGATCTCGATCAGAGCCTTTAACGTTGGTGGAGTGATTTCTTTCCTGGAGTTGGTAAGTGTTCCGTCCAGGTCAAGAACAAGTATCTGATATTTCATGTATTACCTCTCTTAAAACTTCATCTGTCTGAGTACATCAATGATCTCAGGAAATTCCATACCGTGGGAAGCTTTGACCAGAATGGTATCATCTTTTTTGACAACATTCCGGATTTTTCCCAGGAAGTCCTGTTTGGTTTTAAAGTAAAGTACGGCACTGCTCTTTGCACAGGCTTTTGCACCTTCATATGCGTGGTGGGAAAGTTCTCCGATACAGCAGATCACATCAATGCCGATCTCGGCAGCATGTGCGCCGGTATTGTAGTGAAGTTCATTCTCCTTATCACCAAGCTCATACATATCGCCCATTACAGCTACGGTTCTTCCTGTTGCGGTAGAAAGTACATCCAGAGAAGATTTCATGGAAACCGGATTAGCGTTGTAGCAATCATCGATGATCAAAAGAGATCCTGTGTCGATCAGATTGGTACGTCCGGCAATCGTCTTCAGGGAAGAGATCCCGGTCTGGATTTCCTCCAGAGTAAGTCCAAGCTTCATGCCGACACATGCTCCGGCGAGAGCATTATAAACCATGTGATTTCCAGGTACCGGGATATGTACGTTGATTTCACCAAGTGGAAGGTGGAGTACAGCGTCAGTTCCGCGAAGTCCCTGACTTACGATTCCGTCTGCATAGGCATCCAGCTGGTCTGAAAGACCGAAGAAAACAGGCTTTTTCCCTTGTACCTCTGCGACTGTGGAAAGTTTGTCGTCATCTCCGTTTAAGATGACAGAAGCATTTGGACGCAGATGATCAAAAACTTCGGTTTTGGCTTTTAAGATTCCGTCGCGGCTTCCGAGATTTTCCATGTGTGCAAGACCGATGTTGGTGATTACACAGATATCCGGCTGGCTGATGGATGCAAGTTCATGCATCTCTCCGAAATGGTCAATTCCCATCTCCAGGACAGCGACTTCATGTTCTTCGGTAAGATTGAAGATGGTAAGCGGAAGTCCGATTCCGTTGTTAAAGTTTCCCTCTGTCTTAAGAACATTGTATTTCCGGGAAAGGACAGAGGCAATCGTCTCTTTGGTGCTGGTCTTGCCAACACTTCCGGTGATGCCGACAACCTTGATGTCAAGCTGCATGCGGTAAAACGCTGCGATATCACGAAGTGCTTTTTCGCAGGATTCTACATGAATGCAGGGACAGGTAAGGGAAGAAGGATCTTCTTCTGTAAGAGTAGCAAGTGCACCCTGTTCCATAATCTGTGGGATAAAGGTGTGGCCGTCTACACGGGCTCCTTTGAGTGGAACAAAAAGAAATCCCGGTGCTGCTTTCCGGCTGTCGATTGCAACGCCGGTAATCTCTTTTTCAAGAAAACTGCTGTCGCCATGGAAGGTTCCATGGCAGGCAGCGGTTATATTTTTTAATGTCATATTTTTCATCGGTAATACCTCTTTTCAAATTGTAACCTAGTCATCAGCACTCATGCGGTCAAGAAGCTGTTTCTTTACTTCATAAAGTCTTGGAGACAGATCGATATACATCTGGTGAGGATTGAAGAGTCGTTTGGATTCATCCCACAGGGTATCTTTTTCCTGACGGCAGTAAGCGGCAATCTCTTTGACAGACGGGGAAGTGTAGACACATTCACCGTTGATGAAGATTGGCTGCATCATTTCGCGGACGGTATAGGTTCCGGCTTTCATCTTTGTCTTTTTCCATGTCTCGCTTGGATCAAAGAGGAGAAGATCTTCCTCCGGATTGATTTCTTCGTCTACAAAGCAGATATAATCAGCTTTCATCTTGCCGGTTTCTTTTTCGTAAATACGGTAAACCGTCTTGTTGCCCGGATTGGTGATCTTTTCTGTGTTCTCAGAAAGTTTGATTTTAGGTTCGAACTCACCATTCTTATTCTGGATGGCAGCGAGTTTATATACACCACCGAATGAAGGACAGTCTTTGGAGGTGATCAGATTGGTTCCGACACCCCATGAATCGATCGCTGCGCCCTGCATTTTGAGGTCGTGGATCAGATATTCATCAAGGTCATTGGATGCGCAGATCGTTGCTTCTTCAAAGCCGGCCTCATCCAGCATTTTACGTGCTTTTTTGGACAGGTAGGCAAGATCGCCGCTGTCAAGACGGATACCAAGCTTTCTCGGGCTGATGCCGGCATCTTTCATCTCCTGGAAGACACGGATCGCATTCGGCACACCGGATTTTAAGGTGTCGTAAGTATCGACAAGAAGGGTACATCCTTCAGGATAAAGATCTGCATAGGCTTTAAATGCGGTATATTCATCCGGGAAACTCATGATCCAGCTGTGTGCATGGGTTCCCATAACCGGAACGTCAAAAAGCTTGCCGGTAAGTACGCAGGAGGTTCCCACGCAGCCGGCGATCACGGCAGCACGTGCGCCGTATAATCCGGCATCCGGTCCCTGGGCACGGCGAAGCCCGAATTCCATAACACCGGTATCACCGGCAGCGTATACGATACGGGAAGACTTGGTCGCAATCAGACACTGATGGTTCAGAATGTTCAGGATTGCGGTTTCCACAAGCTGAGCTTCCATGATCGGGGCAACGACTTTGAGGATCGGCTCCTTTGGGAAGATCAGGCTTCCTTCCGGAATTGCGTAAATGCTTCCGGTAAAGTGATAGCCGCTCAGATACTGAAGAAAATCTTCAGAAAAAATGTGGAGACTGCGAAGGTAATCCACATCATCATAGCTGAAGTTCAGATTTTTCACGTACTCAATAACCTGTTCAAGTCCGGCTGCGATTGCATAACCGGAAGAAAATGGGTTGGAACGGTAAAATACATCAAAAATTACGGTAGGATTGTCCTGCTTATCGTAATAACCCTGCATCATAGTCAGTTCGTATAAGTCTGTAAGTAATGTTAAATTTTTAGAATGCATAATCGTACCTCTTTTCTGTTATAGGTTTAGATCAGACTGGCGTTTTTCTTAATTGTGTCCTGAATAAGATCATGACAATAGATTCCAAGATGTTTTCTTGTCTCTTTATCCAGTTCTTTTGGATAGATTGGTTTGCCGTATTCGATGACGACATGTACTTTTTTTACACGTGGGAAATGTGCTTCAAAAATGTCAGCAGTATTGTTCATGCTGATCGGAATGATCGCACACCCGGTCTTTTCGGCAATCTTAAGTGCACCGTCACGGAATGGAAGCATAGAAAGCTCTTCGCCATTGTTGCGGGTTCCTTCTGGGAAAATGCAGATGGAAATGCCATTTTTTACATAATCAATTGCCTGAAGGATCGTCTTCAGACCTTCTCTCATATTGTCTCTGTCAAGGAAGAGACAGTACAGATTCTTCATCCATGTGGAAAGAAGCGGAATCTTTTCCATTTCTTTTTTGGCAACATAACCGGTCAGACGCCTGCACCGGCTGTAAGTAAGGAGAATATCAAAATAACTGCGGTGGTTGCCGATAAAGAGTACCGGTTCATCCGGAACATTTTCTTCACCGATCACGGTTGTCGTGACACCGGTCATCTTAAGAATCACTTTAAAGCCCCACTGAACGATGCGCAGAGAACTGATATCTTTGGCTCTGCGATTGAATTTACCAATGATCCATTCCACCAGAAAAACCGGAATGGACAGGATCAGGTAAAGAATTAAAAAGACTGCGATACAGATAAATCGTATCATTACCCCAAAATCCTCTCTTTCATTGTATAAAGTAACATACTTTTCTTCGATTATACTATTCGAGGCATGAAAATACAAGGAAGATAATATGATAATAAAGAGACAAAAAAATGGAAAAGTTTGTGAATAATTATGAGAATAAAATGCCGTGTGACAGGGGTGATCTGGATGCTGATTTTCCTTGGCGGCTGTCAGGTCATGGAAAAAGAGGAAGCGGGTGGAGAAATGCTGGAATATTCCATTGTGGATGAGAAAAAAGTTCCGGCGGAAATGACCGAACGCATTGCCGGGATGGAAGAAACCCCATTTCAGATCATGTATGTGCAAGGAGACCGGCTGTATGTCGGACAGGGGTATGGGAGACAGGAAATGGAGGGATATGCGATCCGGGTTGATGGCTGTACGGAAGAAAAAGATGTGATCTGTGTACAGACAACACTTCTGGGACCGGGAAGTGACGAGACAGAAAAAGATGGGGAGGAGATGGGAAATATCTGTATGCGGGAAGATGGATCTTCCCAATACCCATATGTTGTCCTGGAAATGGCAAAAAGCGAAAAACCGGTGATATTTGAGTAGGAGGCTGACTATGGAACTGATAAGAAAACAGGTACGCATGAATCAGATGGGCAAAACAGTGACGGATCAGTTTATGATCGGTGGGGATTATAATGTACCAGATGCGAAAAGTGACGTGGGAAGAGTGCTTTCCGGTGAGGGAAGTCTGCGGATTGAAGAGACAAGAAGAGTGGAAAATTATCTCCGTGTGACGGGAAAACTGAATTTTAAAGTTTTGTATGTGACAGATTCGGGAGATCCGCGTCCCGGAGCTTTAGAGGGAATGATTCCGTTTGAGGAAATGGTCTACATGGAGGAAGAGAACGGAGAAGGCGAAGACATTGTGCAAGTTCAGCGGGTGGAATGCGGGGTATCACTGATCCATTCGAGAAAGCTTGCGGTAAAAGCGCTTGCGGAAATGACGGTACATACAGAGCAGATCACAGAAAAACAGGTGACACTTGATGTGGATGGGGAAGAGGGAATCTATCTGAAAAAATGTCCGGTGGAGCTGCTGCAGCTATTTACCGCGAAGAGAGACATTTACAGGATCAAAGAGGAGATTAAGATACCGGGAACCAAAGAGAATATCGGAACGCTCTTGTGGACAGAGGTAAGCTCCCGGAAAATGGATACCAGACTTGTGCAGGATGCTATGCTGATAAATGGAGAATTGCAGATCTTTGTTCTCTATGAATCCCAGGAGGGCAAGACAGACTGGGTGGAGCAGACGGTTCCTTATGAGGGGCGGATCGAGTGTGCCGGCGCAGAAGAAGGTATGTATCATCATGTCTATGACCGGCTGGATGATATCAGTGTGGAAGTGCGGATGGATGAGGACGGTGAGATGCGTGCGCTTGGCATTGAAGCGGCACTTCAGGTTCGTCTTTTTGTCTATGGGGAAGAAAAGCTGGAGATTTTAGAGGATGCGTATTCCCTTGATAAAAAATGTGTTTTGGAGAAAGAAGAAGTTGTTGTTGAGGAGCTTCTGATGCAGAATCATTCAAAAAGTAAGATCACAGAACGATTAAGTCTGCCGGAGCTGAAAGATGAGATCCTTCAGGTGTGCCACAGCAGCGCAGACCTGCAGATAGAAAAAATGGAAGTGCAGGATGGAGGAATTCTGGCAGAGGGGATTCTAAATGTCAGCTTTCTGTATGTAAAGGCAAATGATGAAGTACCATTTGGTGTGTGGAAGGGGATGGTTCCGTTCTCGGCAATGCTTGAATGCCGGGAAGGAAGCAGCGATATGAAATATGACGTCACATATGCAGTGGAGCAGCTTGCGGTAGATCTTGCCGGAAATGATGAAGTAGAGATCAAAGCGGTCGTGGCGTTCAGGAGCTTCATGCGAAAAGCGGAAAAAATACAGATGGTGACAGAGGCTGCACTTGTGGATTATGAAAAAGAAGAGCGGATGAACCAGCCGGGAATTGTGGGATATATCGTAAAAGACGGAGATGATCTGTGGAGCCTGGCAAAGAAATATTCGACCACAGAAGAAAGCATTCTGCTTAATAATGAATTATTATCAAAAGAATTGAAAACGGGTGATAAAATATTGATTTTTCGGGAGAGTTTGAGTATACTATAGTAATGAAATGATGTATACAAGATACAAAAAAAGGTCGAAAAAATACAATAAGGAGATACACGCATGGATAAACTGGAGTTAAAAGCACTTGGGAAAATCAATCTTGGACTTGATGTGCTGGGGCGGCGGGAGAATGGTTATCACGATGTGCGCATGGTCATGCAGACGCTGTATCTGTACGATAATGTGACGCTGCAAAAGAAGTCGGCCCCAGGTATCGAGATCGATTCGAATCTTTTTTATCTGCCGAATGATGAGGACAATATTGCATGGAAAGCGGCAAAGCTTCTGATCGATGAATTTGATATCAAAGACGGGATCAGAATCCATCTGGACAAGCATATACCGGTTGCAGCGGGAATGGCAGGCGGAAGCTCCAATGCTGCGGCAGTGCTTTACGGAATGAACCAGATGTTCCGGTTGGGACTTTCTCAAAAAGAGTTGATGGAAAGAGGCGTGAAGCTTGGGGCGGATGTTCCTTACTGCATTATGCGCGGAACGGTACTAGCAGAAGGAATCGGGGAAAAACTGACGCCGCTTCCTCCGATGCCGAAATGTCAGATTCTGATCGCCAAGCCGCCGATCAGTGTATCGACAAAGATGGTTTATGAAAAGCTGGATTCCTGTGAAATCAAGGAGCATCCGGATATAGATGGTATCCTGGACGGATTGAAGAACCAGGATCTTGAGCAAGTGGCAGCATCCTTGGGTAATGTGCTGGAAAAGGTTACGGTTGAAGCATATCCGGTCATTGCACAGATTAAAGAATGTATGATGGAAGCAGGTGCTCTTGGGGCGATGATGAGTGGAAGCGGTCCGACTGTATTTGGAATTTTCAGGGATCGCAGGACAGCGAAGGAAGCATTTACAAAAGTAAAAGCACAGAATCTGGCAAAACAGATTTATCTTGCAAATGTGCATAACGTCAGGAGGAGATAAGAATGGATATGGATTTTGAAGTAAATATGAATGAATACCTGCCGTTGAGAGATGTTGTGTTCAATACACTTCGGAAGGCAATTTTAAGAGGAGAACTGAAGCCGGGAGAACGGCTGATGGAGATCCAGCTTGCCAACAAGCTTGGAGTAAGCCGTACCCCGATCCGTGAAGCAATCCGTAAACTGGAGCTGGAAGGTCTGGTTCTGATGATTCCACGAAAAGGGGCAGAAGTGGCACAGATCACAGAGAAGAATATGCAGGATGTGCTGGAAGTCAGAAAGGCACTGGAAGAGCTTTCCGTACAGCTTGCGTGTGAACGGATCACGCCGGAGCAGGTTGAAGAAATGAAGATGGCAGCTGAAGATTTCCGTAAAGTCTTAAAGAGTGGTGATGTGACGAAGATCGCTGAAGCAGATGTAAAATTCCATGATATTATCTTTGCCGCAACCAATAACCAGAGACTGATCACGCTGCTGAATAACCTGCGGGAACAGATGTACCGGTTCCGCGTAGAATACCTGAAGCAGAAGGAATGTTATCCACAGCTCCTGGAAGAACATGATAAGCTGATCGCACTGATTTCGGGTGGAGAGGTTGAAGAGGCATGTGAGCTCATGGGATGTCATATTGACAATCAGGCCTCTACAGTATCGGATGTTATTCGGAGAGATCAGGTAGAATATCACAGATAAAAATGTATAGTTTTCCATATGTTGTCAATACTCCTGGTATCAAAGACAGGAGGTACATACGAAAATGAAAAAAATAAAAGCAGTGGCGCTGGTACTGATCATGATTCTGTGTGGTGCGGCATTTGCAAGGGAAATGCAGGTGGAAGCGAAGGCGAATGCAGTGCAGGAAAAGTTATCCGGTGAGGTGTTCCGCTTTCATGTGCTTGCCAACAGTGACAGCAAAGAAGACCAGGAACTTAAGATGAAGGTGAAAGAGGCTGTTGTAGATTATATGTGTGAGAATCTTTCGGATGCAGGGAATGCAGCGGAGGCGAAAGCATGGGCGATCCGCCACAAAGAAGAACTGATCCGGACGGCCAGGGAAGTCTTGCAGGAAGAAGGATGTAACGATCAGATAACAGCTGAGGTCGTGCGGTGTGAATTTCCGGACAAAACTTACGGAGACATCACCTTCCCCGCAGGCTGGTACGATGCACTCCGGATCAAGATCGGAAAGGCACAGGGGCACAACTGGTGGTGTGTTCTTTATCCGAATCTCTGTTTTATGGATTCTGTCCATGCAATTGTTCCCAAAGAAGGGAAGGAAGAGCTGCGGAGTGTGCTGACGGATGAAGAGTATGCGATGATCGTAAAAGGCACACCGGTAAAAATCAAATGGTTTTTCTTGCAATTGACGGAGTAAATGTGTAGAATATACTTCAACGAAGATGGCAGGAAAATTTGTTTCGCCTAAGGCAAAGGAAAGTTTAATGACGGATATACTTGTAAAATTATTTGTAAAAGATTATAAAGATGTAGAAAAGGTGTCTGTCCGTACAGCATATGGAGTGCTGGCAAGCGGAGTAGGCATCTTTTGTAATGTTCTGCTGACGATTGCGAAGATGGTGATAGGAATCCTTCTTCACAGTGTGTCTGTTACTGCAGATGCATTTAACAACTTATCGGATGCAGGTTCTTCGATCATTGGAATGATCGGAGTGAAGATGGCAGAAAAACCGGCAGACAAGGAGCATCCTTTTGGGCATGGCAGGCTGGAATACATAGCGGCACTGATCGTATCCTTTCTGGTGATCGAAGTTGGATTTACCTTTTTCAAAAATGCGATCGTGAAGATCCGGGAGCCGGAAGAGTTAAAATTCAGTCTGGTGTCGATCCTGATCCTGGTGTTGTCCATAGGTGTGAAGCTGTGGCTTGCGATGTTTAACCGGAAACTTGGTGAAAAGATTTCTTCCCAGGTGATGATGGCGACGGCAGCAGATGCACTTGGAGATGTGATCACGACAGCAGCGACGATCCTGTCGGTTGTATTCTGGCGGATCACAGGGATCAATATCGATGGCTTTGTCGGACTTGGTGTTTCACTGGTCGTTATGTGGGCCGGATTTGGGATTGCGAAGGATACGCTTGAGCCGCTGATCGGAATTCCGGCGACATGGGAAGATTATGAGAAGATCAAGCATTTTGTGGAAAAATACGCTGGAATCGAGGGCAGCCATGATCTGGTGATCCATAATTACGGACCGGGAAGAAGTATGGCGATCATTCATGCAGAGGTTCCGAATGATGTCCCGATTGATGTATCCCATGAGATCATTGACCGGATTGAGAGAGAGGCAATGGAACAACTGGGGATCTCGCTGACAATTCATATGGATCCGGTGGAGACTCGTAATGAAGAAGTACTTCAGGCAAAACATGAGACAGAAAAAGCTGTGGAAGCACTGGATCCGAGATGCAGTATCCATGATTTCCGCATGGTGAATGGAGAAAAACAGATCAATCTCATTTTTGATTTTGTCATTCCGAGAGAGTATTCTGAGGAAAAAGGGAATGAACTGACACTGACTTTGATGGACCGACTGCAGCATCATAACCCAAAGTATCAGTGTGTTATCACATTAGACAGAAGTTATGTGGAAGAACAGAGGTAAAAGAGATGTATACATTTGAAAGCAGAGTACGATTCAGTGAAGCAGACCATACGGAGCTTCTGACATTACCGGGGCTTGTTAATTATTTTCAGGACTGTAGTACTTTTCAGTCTGAGGATATCGGATATGGCGTGGAATCACTGAAAAAAAGCGGGCAGGCATGGATTCTTTCCGCATGGCAGATTGTAGTAAACCGTTATCCGAAGCTCGGGGAATATATCAGGGTGTCCACCTGGGCAACGGATTTTACCGGACTTTTCGGACTTCGTAATTTTAAGATGGAGGATGAAGCAGGCGAGATGACAGCCTGGGCCAATTCGGTCTGGGTATATATGGATATGAAAAAAGGAAGACCATGCAGACCGGCGAAAGAAGAGGTCGAGGCTTATCGACCGGAAGCACCACTGGATGTAGAGTTTGCGCCGCGTAAGATCGTGCTTCCAAAAGAACTGGAAGATGGAGAAAGTTTTCCGGTAAGACGTCATCAGATCGACACAAACGAGCATGTCAATAACTGCCAGTATATTCAGATGGCAATTGATGTGGTGCCGGAATGTGAGCGTGCCGGACAGATCCGGGTAGAATATAAAAAATCCGCAGTTATGGGTGATATTATTTATCCAAAGATGGCGGTAGAGGAACAGAGAAAAATAGTGGAACTTTGTGATGCGGAGGGAAATCCGTATGCGGTAGTAGAATTCAAGGAGAAATAAGAGATGGAATTAGGAAAAAAACAGATGCTTACGGTAGTAAAGGTAGTTGATTTCGGAGTATATCTGGGAGATGACAGAGAAAAGGTTCTTCTTCCGAAGAAGCAGGTTCCGGCAGGAATCGAACCGGGCGATCCGATTGAGGTGTTTTTGTATAAGGATTCTTCTGACCGTCTGATCGCAACGGTAAATGAACCGAAGCTTACACTGGGAGAAAGTGCAATCCTGAAGGTAGTGCAGGTAGGCAAATTCGGTGCCTTCCTAGACTGGGGACTGGAAAAGGATCTGTTCCTACCATTTAAGGAGCAGACTTATAAGGTGAAACCGGGGGATGAATGTCTGGTAGGACTTTATATTGATAAGAGCCAGAGACTCTGTGCGACCATGAAGGTATATGAGTATCTGACCAGTGATTCTCCTTATCAGAAGGATGATCAGGTAGAGGGAATCGTTTACGAAGTGAGTGATAATTTCGGGGCTTTCGTTGCAGTGGACGGAAAATATTCTGCGCTTGTGCCAAAGAGAGAAGCACCGAAAAGTCTAAGACCGGGAATGAAGATCCATGCGAGAGTGACAGAAGTAAAACCGGATGGAAAGCTGAATTTAAGTGTCCGTGAGAAAGCATTTATCCAGATGGATAAGGATGCGCTTCTGGTACTGGCGCGTCTGGAAGAAAAGGGCGGAGTCCTTCCGTTTAACGATAAAGCAGATGCGGAGGTGATCCGTGCGGAGTTTGATCTGAGCAAGAATGCATTCAAGCGTGCAGTCGGACATCTGTATAAAGAGCGTAAGATCGAGATCCGTAAGGACAGTATTGTTTTGAAATAGACATTGTGATTATGCACAAAAAACAGACTGTTAAATTGTTCACAATGCCCAAAACGCTGATTTGAAAAAAAACCCTTGATTTTCAAAAAAAAATTGTATATATTGAGGGTGTAAAAGATAGGAAGAGATAAAAGAAAAGGAGTGTACATCATGAAGGTACAGAATATTACAAACATTGATAAGTTTTTTGAAGTAGTAGACAGCTGCAAAGGAAAAGTAGAACTTGTAACAGGAGAAGGCGACAGACTGAATCTGAAATCTAAACTTTCTCAGTATGTTTCTATGGCAAATATTTTCTCTAACGGAGAGATTCCGGAACTGGAAATCATTGCATACGAAAAAGAAGACATCGATAAACTGGTTAACTTCATGATCAATGGCTAATTTATATAAATACCAGGAATAGTGAGAAGCAGGAATCAAAGTGATTTGGTTCCTGCTTTTTTGTGTATACGATGAGCTAAGTGCAGATTTGTGCTTGCACAAGGATCTGCGTTTGGCGAATGTACATCATCGAGCTGTTAAGCGAGATGGTGTACAAAGTATACAAATCGAGTAGGAGTCAGCCTACTCGATTGTGGAGAGAGACGGTCTGCGAGGGGGAGGTTGTGTGGCGGATTTAGAAAAAGAATAGGTGTGAAGTCCATTGCACAATAAGTGCCTTCACACCTATTCTTTTTCTAAATCCGCCCTCAAGACTTTGGCGCAGACCTGGCGGCTGCTAAACATAAAAATTCAGGAAACTATAGAGAGATAGTTTCCTGGTATATGGGAGAGGGTATTTATATTGAGGGTGGGTTAGGTTAGTTGACGCGTAAAGATTCAATAAATGGTGTCAGGAGGAATTCGCCGTATTGAAGCAGGGAGAAGCTTCTCTGGGTGAGACACCAGGAGTAGGTGAGACCGATCTGGGCAGAGGTGATCATCTGGGAGAGCTCGACGTAGGAGTAGTCTGACTTTAGTTCTCCACATTTGATCCCGTCGAAAAGGATCTTGCGCAGGATCTTATAATAATTGCGATCCGGGTTTAAAATATGTCTGGTTCCGGTAGTAGCTACCTGAAGACCGTAGAGGGACGCAAAGAGATCCATATATGGTGAGTGCTCCAGGTTATTCAGCACAAAATGGTTGAAGGCGAGCAGCAGATCGGCGGCTGGAAGCGTCCGGTCACAGGTCTGAAGCCAGCTATCATAGTCACTGTCGTAGGAATAGGCGAGGCTGAAGAGAAGCTCGTCTTTTCCGCGAAAATGATGATAGAAGGTGCTGCGGGATTTGCCGGAAAGCTCAATGATCTGGGAAATCGTAGTTTCGTCATAGCCCTGTTCTGTGAAAAGCTTCCATGCTGCATCCATGATGTCCTGTTTTGCATGTCGTTTGCCGTGCGTTGTCATAATTGATCGTTCCTGCCTTCTTAAAAGTATTGAAGCTATTGTAACACAGGGATGTGGAGAGTGCAATGTTTTGTTTCGGCATACATTTTATTGAAAATGTCCATATAAGGATAATATGGTTGACTTTATTTGAACACTTTAGTAGAATGAAGGATATAAAAAGCAGAACGTAGTTCGGAATACAGTATCTTTTTAGACCGTAGTACGAAAACGAACTACAGTGCTTTTGGAGGTGTAAGATGGAAAAATTAAAACTTGCAGCCGGCATGACAGGAGAACAGAAGCGTTATGCGGTTGAAGCGGCACTGCTTCTGGGATTTCAGACAGAGACAGCTACATTTCCGGTGATCACAGCGGACGGTGAGATTCCGGTGCCGAAGAATATGGAAGAGCTGAAAGCCCTGTGGAAAAAGAGTACAGGGGAGGTGCCGGAAGAGTACGAATCAGCATCAAAGCATACAGGTCCGATCTTTGATCTGGATTTCCGTAAGGAAAAAGGGCTGGAGACGATGCTTCAGAAAGGGGATTTCCTGAAAGACGAGAATCAGGATCTTCTTCCAGATGTGTTGGATGTGAAGATTGTACTTCCGGAGGATGCAGATGATGCGATGCTCGTTGCAGCATGTAACCTGGCATGGCGTTTTGGTATGGAGACAACCGGATATAAAGGAACTATTACGGCAGATGCAGCTTATACAGGCAACCGGCTCGTTCTGGAAAGAGCAGAGCAGACAGAGCTTGTACGGGAAAAAGAAGGAGAAAGTGTAAAAGTATCTCTTCGCGGTGACGGAGAGGAACTAATCGCATTTACCTCCCGCCTCTGTATGGAATTTCCACAGATCAATGGTCAGAGAAGCTGGAAAGACCTGCTGATGGATATGGTGGATGACTTTGTACTGCGCGGCGCAGATGGACAGCTTGCAGCTTTGAAAGCGATGCAGAAAGAGCAGACAGGAGAATACGAAGTGTACGGATCTCCGCTCTGGAATGATACACAGAAAAAAGAAGCCGGGGATGCAAAGGTATATAATTACAAATCCGGACAGAAGATGTACGAGAAGGTGTATGAGCTTCCGTGGGAAGTGGAAGTTTTTGAAAAACTTCTGGAAGAAAAGGTTTATCCGCAGATCGGGAAAGGAAGCAAGGTAAAGATTACCGGTGCGGTAAGTGAAAATATAAAAGTACGCCAGAAGATAAAAGAAAAAATCGAAGACAGAATCCAGATGTTAGGTGCCAAGCCGGAGGATACCTCCATTATCTGTGCATACAAACAGGGATATTCCTGGATCGTTGAAGAGATGCTTCCGGTGATGAAGGAAGCGCAGGCAGATCAGGTTGAGATTTATTTCAAACCGTTCCTGCCGGAAGGCCAGACAGACTGGCTGGATGAGAACGGTGCAACCCCGTCCTATCACAATCTGAATGCAGACACTCCGGACAAGTGGTATGATCTTCCGATCCGCTATCTGCAGGAACTGTATCCGGTAGAAGATATTCTGGTAAAAGAGCTTGGAATTGAAAGAGATAAAGTCATTTTCAAAGCTTATGAAGGCGAAGAAGATATCACTTATCTCTGCAAGGGGATCAAGGACGAAAAGGTCTGCTGTGAGGATACTTACAAAGCAGTCTGGTCGGAAAGACCATATATGGATGAATATCCGCAGATGGGAAAGGTTCATCCGGCAACCGGTTATGTAAAAGCAGAGATTGACGGACAGGAAGTATTTTATCAGACCGTCCGTACCGATATGGAAGAGATCTGGGATGTTTACCAGAAGGAAGTTCTTCCGGATTGCAGACGATATATTGAGGAAAAGACAGGCGGAAAGATTTCCGCAGACCTGCAGCCGTTCTTCCATGAACTGCGTCTGGACGTGACCGCAAGTGAACCGGACTATGCGACCGGATCAAGAGAGGATCTGATCTCTTCACTGGATGCTTTGCATGAAGATATGTATTTTGTCGGAAGTGACTATTTTAAAAATTACGGTGTGAAGAAAGCAGATGTCATGCTGGATGCGCCGGGACTGATCCTTCCGGTGATCCATGAAAAAGAAGGCAGACCGGTATTTAAGGTGACACTGACCGAGCCGTTAAAAGAAGAAGCATGCATTGTAAAAGATGGAAAAGCGGTTCTTTTACAGAGAAAACGGGAAGAAGCAGATGCATGGATCCGTGCCATTTCATGGGAAAATGATAATTTTACTTTCCATATCCGCACAAATGGTGTACAATCTAATGTATTACACACTTATTCAACATTGTGGTCAAAGGGTGTACTGGCAGAGTGTGAAAGTGTTGCTGCAGGTACGAAGCTTTTGTTTGAAAGTGAGCAGGGCGAGATACAGTATGCAGCACTTACACCGGAAAGAGAAGAAAAACCAAAGACGAAACGGATTGAAGAGATTGACCTGCATGAGCATGAACTGATCGGATATGATACTTACCGTGAGATCATCGAAGAACTGAAGCAGGTTCCTGGAATCGAAGTGTTCCGGACTGCGGTATCTTATACAGGACGTGAACTCTATGCAGTATGGATCAAACCGGAATACGAAGGATATCTGTCCATGACGAAGCGTATATCAAGAATTCCTGGCGAGATGATCAATGCAAGACATCATGCAAATGAAGTATCTTCGACAAATGCAGCATTTATCCTGATCAAGAAGCTGCTGACAGAAGATGTTTACAAAGATTTACCGGATAAACTGAATCTGGTGATCGTTCCGATGGAAAATGTGGATGGTGCGGCAATCCATTATGAATTGCAGAAAGAGCATCCAACCTGGAAATTCCATGTGGCAAGATTTAATTCGCTTGGAAAAGAGTTCTACTATGAACATTTCCAGCAGGATACGATCCACAGCGAGGCGATGGGATTAACCCGTATTTATGACCGGTATGTCCCGGATATGATCGTGGACAATCACGGAGTACCGAGCCATGAATGGGAGCAGCAGTTTTCAGGTTATACCTCCCCGTCTTACAAAGGCTTCTGGCTTCCGAGATCTCTGCTTTATGGTTATTTCTGGTATGTGACCAATCCAGAGTACAAGGACAATTACCCGGTCAATAAGGTAATGGAAGATGTGATTGCAGACAAGATTGCCGAGTATCCGGAGATGAGAGAATTGAACCGTGAATGGAGTGCTCAGTTTGAAAAATATGCACATGCATGGATGCCGAAATTGTTCCCGGCAAACTATTATAAAGAAATGATCAACTACTGGATCCCGTTCGCGGCAGATCCAAACCATCGTTATCCGTCGATCCGTTTTCCGTGGATCACAACGGTTGCTTATACCAGCGAGGTTGCAGATGAGACCGCACAGGGTGAATACCTGAATTTGTGTGCAAGGGCTCATGTGGCACATGACGAGGCGACTATCCGGATGTTGATGGAAGCAGTGCATGTGATGGAATGTCATCTGGAAGAGCAGGATGGACAGATTTTGACCAGTTACATAAGACAGCGTCCGATGATTGTCAAAGTGACTGGAAAAAATAAATAACTTTTTAATACTTTTCTAAAGGAGGAGTTAGGTATGGAACTCATCAAATTACTTGGCGTGTTAATCGTAATCGTTGGATTCGCGCTGAAACTGGATTCAATCCTCATTATTTTCCTGGCCCTTATCACGACAGGGATTGTTGGAGGACTTGGAGTGGGCGGACTTCTGGAAACAATCGGTACAAACTTTGTAGCGAACAGAAGTATGGCGATCTTTATCATGATCCTGCTGGTTACAGGTACACTGGAAAGAAACGGTCTGCGTGAAGCAGCGGCAAACCTGATCCGTAAAGTAAAAAGTGCGACAGCAGGTAAGCTTGTTGCTGTATATGGTATGCTGAATGCTCTGTTTGGAGCATTCAATGTCAGCTTCGGTGGAGTTGCCGGATTTATCCGTCCGGTACTGCTTCCGATGATCGAAGGTGCGATCAGCAATAAAGAAGGAAAAGCAAATGAAGATCACGTAGAAGAAGCAAAAGGACTTGCTGTTGCTATGCAGAACTTCACATGGTTCTTCTTCCAGGTACTGTTCGTAGGTGGTGCCGGCGGAATCCTTGTACAGACAACGCTTGCAGGTCTTGGATACGAAGTAGAACTGATCGACCTTGCAGCAGCTGAAATCCCGGTAGCATTAGTTGCACTTGTTGTTTCCTGCGCATTTGTTATTGTGAAAGATAACAAACTGATGAAGAAATACTATGGAAAATCAACAGATACTAAGAAATAGAGGGAGGAAGACAGATGAGTAATTTAAAATTTATACAGGTCGGCGATTCGTTTAATGCAATCGGACTGAATGTAGTATGGGTAATTATCGGATTGATCACGATTTACGCAGGAATCAAGAACCTGCTGGATAAAGAGAATCCGTCAAGAGTCGGAACCGCTGTTTTCTGGTGCTCTTTCGGTATCGTTTGTGGATTTGGTTCATGGCTCCCGGCAAAGGTTTCTGGTGTGCTTGTTCTGATCATGTGCCTGCCGCCGATCTTCAAGAAAGTAAAAATCGGAAAAACAGATAATCCGACAAAGGAACACACAGAACAGCAGTTTAAGAAGATCGGAATGAAGATATTTGTCCCGGCATTCTCCGTAGCGGTATGCTCCCTGTTCTTTGCATTATTCAGTAATATGAGTTCTATGGTCGCAATTACCGTTGGTGTGATTGTAGCTATGATCTTACTGATGGCATTCGATGCAAAACAGAATAAACCGGCAGTCTTTTTGAATGATTCTGAAAGATTCCTTGGAATCACAGGACCTCTCAGTATGCTGCCACAGCTGCTTGGATGTCTTGGAGGTGTATTTACCGCTGCAGGAGTTGGCGATGTAATCGCACAGCTTGTTGAAAAGATTGTTCCAAAGGGAAATGTAAATATCGGGATCATCATTTATGCAATCGGTATGGTACTCTTTACCATGATCATGGGAAATGCATTCGCAGCTATCACCGTTATGACAGTTGGTATCGGTGCACCGTTCGTTCTTGCTTACGGTGCTAATCCGGTGGTGATCGGTATGCTCGCACTTACATGTGGATACTGTGGAACTCTGCTTACACCGATGGCAGCGAACTTCAACATCCTGCCGGTTGCGATCCTGAACATGAAGGACCGCTGGGGCGCTATCAAAAATCAGGTTCTGGTTGCAATTATTATGCTTGTGTTCCAGATCTGTTATATGATAGTATTAAAGTAAATAAGACATAAGTAGCTAAGGTCATTATTTCACTGGAAAAGCAGAAAATAATGGCCTTAGAATTCGTAAGCTTATTCTAGTTTTTGGTATGGAGAAAGAAGAGGGACATATGACACCGAATATGGAACGGGGTGCCCGGATCATTATTCACGAATGGGTAAAAGTAAGGGCGTGGGACAAAGTACTGATCGTGACATCGAAGGAATATCTTGCAGAAGCAAAAGCAATGGAAAAAGAGGCTTCCGGAAAAGCACGGTCAGTGAATACACTGCTTGTCGAGAACAAGGGGCGCCATGTGGGAATCTTTTTTGATGATAATGAAGCAGTTTTTGATCCTTATACGGCAATTATCGCGGCGACAGAGTATTCGCTGGTGACAACGAAAGCCGCAAAGCGTGCGATACAAAGACACAAGAAATTTCTGTCCTTGCCACTGGCAACCAATGACGGAAGATCTTTTCTGGAATACGATTTCCTGACGATGGATACGAAGAAGAGCCGGCTGATGGCAAAGGCATTTATCAAATATCTCAAGTATTCAGAAAAAGTCCGTGTGACAACTCCGGCAGGAACGGATATGATGTTCTACAAAGTGGGCAGAGATCCGGGATTTTTTAACGGAGTTCTAAAGGATGGAAAGGGATATTCTTCTTCCAGTATTGAGGTCTATGTCCCGATCGAGGAGACAAAGACAGAAGGTGTGATGGTGCTTGACGGTTCTCTGGGATATATTGGTCGCGCAGAGGAACCGACAAGGATTTTATTTAAAGGCGGACGGATTACGGAGATTGAAGAGACTCCGACCGGTATTCGGTTGAAAAAATACATGGAAGATTATCAGGATTCTCGGATCTATATTGCGGGGGAACTCGGAATCGGGCTTAATTCATGCTCACAATGCCTTGGAAACTGCTATATTGAAGATGAATCTGCTTATGGGACATTCCATGTAGGACTTGGGCGTAATATTGCTCTTGGAGGTATTCAGAACGCCAAAGGGCATTTTGATCTGGTATGTATGGAACCGGATATCTACACGGACAACCGACAGATTATGCAGCAGGGGAAGGTTATTATCCCGGAGCCTGTGTTATACTAAGAGATATAAAGGAG
This sequence comes from Coprococcus sp. TM115-187, assembly GCF_027679115.1. Classification (NCBI taxonomy): domain Bacteria; kingdom Bacillati; phylum Bacillota; class Clostridia; order Lachnospirales; family Lachnospiraceae; genus Coprococcus; species Coprococcus sp. TM115-187. Next base: position 60,674 of record NZ_JAQEKS010000014.1, read on the forward strand.
GAAATTAACATGAAGGTTTTATTAACAGGATTTGATCCATTTGGAGGAGAAAGCGTAAACCCGGCATTCGAGGCAATCAAGCTTCTTCCGTCAACAATTGCGGGGGCCGAGATCGTATATGTAGAGATCCCTACAGAATTCAAGAAAAGTGCACCGGCAGTTGAAGCGGCAATCAAAGAACATAACCCGGATATAGTGATCAATGTAGGTCAGGCAGGCGGACGTTCCTGCGTCACTGTAGAAAAAGTAGGAATCAACCTTGCAGATGCCCGGATTCCGGACAATGCAGGTGACCAGCCACTTGATGAGCCACTTCAGGCAGACGGTCCAACCGGATACTTTGCAACAATTCCGGTAAATGCAATGGTTCAGAATGTACGTGCTCACGGACTTCCATGCCATGTATCTTTCACGGCAGGAACCTACGTATGCAACTGTGTAATGTACAATGTACTGCATATGTGTGCAACCAAATACACTAACATCCGTGCCGGATTTATCCATGTACCATATGCTTGCGATCAGGTTGTAGATAAGGCGAACGGAATGGCAAGTATGCCGCTTGAGACAATCGCAAAGTCTCTGGAATATTGTGTTGAAGCTGTAGTGAATAATACAGAAGATGTAAAAGAGGCTATGGGAACTACTCACTAGTTTTATGAAAGAAAAAAGTACCGCTGTGTCAGAATGAAGCTGATGCGGCGGTTTTTTTGTAAAAATTCTATTGAAAATATAATTTCATGTTGCTTAATGAAAATGGACGTTCATTATATATTAAGAAATTCTATTATAAAGAAAAAGAATTGATTTGTCACGGGCAGGAATGTTATGTATAATATGCATAAAGAAAGTCGAAGCGGAAATAAGAAAAATGAACAATTTTATGAACGGAGAGAGCTTTTTTCAAAAAACAAGTTGATTAAGAAGGTGAAGAAAAAAATCTAGTGGGGAAAAGATTATCGTAAAAATAGAATATGGATGGAAAACAATAACAGAGGCGAAGGAGAAGTGAAATGAGTAGTTTAATGGGGATGCTGACGACTATCCAAAGTTATGTATGGGGACCTCCGACATTGTTGCTGCTGATTGGTACAGGGCTTTACTTTACGATCAAATTGAGAGGACTGCAGATCACAAAATTTCCACGTGCAGTAAGGGCCATTTTTGAAAAAGAAAGTGGGACCGGAAGCGGAGAAGGAGATGTATCGGCATTTGCGACTCTATGTACAACGATGGCAGCAGACATAGGAACGGGAAGTATTGTTGGAGTTGCAACGGCGCTTCGAATTGGTGGACCGGGATCGTTATTCTGGATGTGGATTTCAGCCATACTTGGTATGGTGACGAAATACTCAGAAAGTCTTTTAGCGGTAAAATACAGAGTGACGGACGAAAATAACCAGATGGCCGGTGGACCGATGTTTTATATCCAAAATGGTATGGGAGAGAGATTTATCTGGCTTGCAAAAGCCTTTTCTGTGTTTGGCATGTGTACAGCGTTATTTGGATGCGGAACATTTCCGCAGGTGAATGCGATCACGGAATCCGTCAATGTGACATTCCATATACCGATTATCGTAGCAGGAATTATTGTAACCGTTTTAACGGCGGTTGTGATCATTGGCGGGATTAAAAGTATTTCAAAGGTTGCTGAGATCGTTGTGCCGATCATGGCACTTTCATTTCTTGGAGGTTCGATCGTTGCACTGGTGATCAACCGGGCTGCAGTACCAGGTGCTTTTAAGGCCATTTTTACCTGTGCATTTGCAAAAGAATCGGTAATAGGAGGGACTGCAGGAACGGGTGTCATCACGTTTATGACGGTTATGAGAACCGGAATCGCCAGAGGTGTCTATACCAATGAGGCAGGACTTGGAAGTTCACCGATCGTTGCAGCGGCGGCGAAGACGAACTCCGGTGTAAGACAGGGCCTTCTTTCCATGACAAGTGTATTTGTTACTACGATTCTGACCTGTTCCATGACAGGACTTGTTATCATCAGCAGCGGGCTGATGGACAGTTCGGATATGAACGGAAGCACGCTTGTTACAGCTGCATATAACATGTGTCTGCCGCACAATATAGGCATGTATCTGATCGCAGTAGGAATCATGTTCTTTGCATTTACCACCATTTTGGGGTGGAATTATTACGGAGAACGCTGCCTGGTTTATCTGACCGGCACAACGAAATGGATCAAACCATATAAGATCATCTACATTGCAGCAATTGCACTGGCACCGTTTTTATCGCTGGAACCAATCTGGCTCCTGGCAGATATCACGAATGCGTTGATGATTATTCCGAACCTGATCGCAATCATTGCACTTAGAAAAGTGATCATTGGAGAAACAAAACTGTATTTTTCAAAACGAAATGAAGAAAAAATGTCTGCTGCGGTAAAAGCAGTGGAGTAAGAAAAGAAACCACCGCATTGAGAAAAAAATTTCAATGTGGTGGTATTTTTGCGTGTGCGCCTAGCGGCGCACGTTTCTAACGGGTTAAAGTCCCGAATCCACCC
>NZ_JAQEKS010000015.1:0-62001 GCF_027679115.1 Coprococcus sp. TM115-187
CTATTCTGCTGTAATATTTATTCTACAATCTTCCAGTTATCGTCCTTATGAAGCACAAGCTCATACTGCGAAATTTGTGTCATTTTCGACTTGTTATCCAGATATTTCACAGACACACTGACATTAAGATTATCGCCGTCTTTGGTAAAGACAGGGTTTACCAGTTCTGAAAATACATAGTCGCCGGATACAGGAGCAAGCACACCGTCTTTGACATAGTAGGCAAGTTCCTTTTCCGTAGCTGTCGGGTACAGCTTAAAGAATGTTTCCAAGAAAGCGGTAGCGTCTTTGACTGAATCGGAGCTGACACTGACATCGGCTTCCTGTGCTTTCGGTTCATACTTTGATTTCTGCATTGCCGGAGCAAGGGTAGGATTCTGGGTAATGACCATTGCACCGTCCTTATCCACATGAACGGTTACAGTGTAATTTTCTGTGACTGCCTGTGTCTGTTCTCCCTCTTTTACCTGCTGATCTACTTCGTAGGCAACGGTAAAATCGTCCGTTCCAGACTGTTCTACATTCCAGACCAGCACATTTGTAACAGTAGCACTGGTTGGTATGTCCGTTCTGATGGTATCGGCGTTCAAGTCCTGCAATTCTTTGGTAAGGTATTTACTGATTTCTGTTGTCCTTGCTTCAATGGCTTCCTTGCTGGTATCCCATGAGTAGTAGGCTTTTGCAAAGTTCTTGACGAAATTCTCAATACCGTTAGTATCGTTCAATCTTAGCTGAATGATTTCTTTTTCATGTACCGTGTGGGTGTCAATGGCGGTAAAGTTCTTATACACACCAAAGCTGGTGCTTGTCAGAAGCACCACCCACAACAGCAGGACAGATTTTTTATGTGTCCCGACTTTCATGGTACGCACTTTCTTATTCTTAGGTGCTTTCTCTATTTTTTCTTTCTTCTTAAACATATTTCAAGTCCTTTCTATTGTTTGATTCTTCCGGCACAAATGATGTGCTGTTGCCAGTAGGCAGAGGTCAAATCGGTATAGCCGATTGGATTTCCGGCATGATACATCTGATTGTTTCCCACATAGATTCCTACATGGGTAACATAGTCGCTGGTATTGTAAGTGGAATGGAAAAAGACCAAATCGCCAGCCTGTGCCTGTGACAATGGGATATGCTGAGTTGCGTCATACTGTGCTTGTGCGGTTCGTGGCAGGCTGATTTCTGCTTTTCCGTAGCACCACTGGGTAAGACCAGAACAGTCAAAAGAGGTGTTCGGGTTACTGCCACCGTAGACATACTTCCAGCCTTGATACTTCAATGCTTCATTCATAACTGCCTGTACCGTTTCGTTGCTGAACTGCTTCACGGTCAGATATTGGTTGACCAGCTCCACATAGAACATATTTCCGTAGTTATAACGCCAGCCACCATTTTTACTGACTGCTATTGGGTTCGTATAGGTCACTTTTGTACCGCCGGATTTATTCTTTGCGAAATTCTCTGCAAGATTGAAGCTGTGCTTTTTCCCGTTCTTCGCCACATAGTCTGCATATCCACCACCATAGTTATAAGATTGAATGACCACGTTAATGTCATTCATGCCTTTTGCTTTACAGGAAGAAAGCAGGGACGCAAAATATTTACACCCCTGCTTTATTGACTCTTCTGTACTTAATGAGTTTGGCGGTAGTCCCAGACTTTCGCTGGACTGCATGACATCGGTAGCCGTACCGCCACTTTCCACCTGTATGATGGCAAGCAGGACGTTCACATACTCCGAGATACCGTTTTCTCTGGCGTACTTTTCTACCATTGGCTGATGTTTGAATACATCGGCTGACAGGTTCATGCCAGAGTAGACAGGCGAATAGCTGTTGGAACTGTCGTCATCTTCGCCGGAAATCAATATTCCGAAAAAGAGGACGATGGAAAAAAGGACAGGAAATATCGTACCTATGATAAAGATACGCTTTAATCTCATTTCTTCCATCCCTTCTCTGGTTGCTTCGTAACAGTCTTACGATTCTGTTTTTGGTTGACCTGTTTCTGTACAGTGGTTTTCTTTCGATTACTTCTGGATTCCTCTATGTTTGTCTGGTTTGTTCTGGCAACCGATTTGACCTGTTGTTCCTGTCTGATGTTGGTTCGGATAGTTTCTTTTCCAGCCTTGACTTCTGCATTTTTTATCACAGGAGAAGTAGCAGGACGTTTCATATCTGGCTTCGTAACTGTATCGGTCGGTGCAGGTTTTGGAACAGGTGTGGCAACAGGGCGTTCATGGCTTCTGGTAGCTCCGGCTGTCGCTGATCCATTCGCATGAACTGTCTGCTTTGCTTCCTGTGCTTTCTGTAATTCCTGCTTTTTCTGTGAGATATTTTCCCTGTGCAGGTTACGTTTCTGTGTACGCTGTTCCTGTCGGTTTTCCCGTTCTTCCACAACGCCACGCTTAAAGTCTGATACATTATCCTTTGCTTTCTGTTTGGCAGAATGGACAGCATAACCAGCCTGTGTCGGTAAATCTTTCACATTTTCTTTAAGTGAGGAAACACTGTCACGGACTTTATTTTTTGTATCCATCACAGCACCCACCGCAGAACCGACACGACTTCCCATGCTGGCAGAGGTATTTTCCCGTTTCTTTGGCGGTTGGTTCGTTGCTGGCTTTCCGGCTCTGGCAACACTTGCACCTGCCACCGCACCTGCAACACTTCCAGCACCGACAGCCCTTGCAATCCGGTGTTCCATACGTCTTGCCCTGTGTCGCATGAACACCATCGGTCTACGGAAAATCCGGCGACCTATCTGCTGGCTGTCATTGGCATTCAGGCTGAACATACTCATTAGTTCTCCGAGCTTCATGTAGATTCCGGCAAAACAGATTATCTGCAAAAACGCCACCATGAAGAACGGGTAATCCTTGGAAATGTTGTAGAACATACTGGAAATCGAAAATGCCACGGTCACAATCAGCGTGATTCCAGCTCTTGTCATAATGGCGTTGAATACACGGACAACTGCCTGTTTCGCCATGTTCTCATAGGTTGGTATCATGGACAGTAAAAAACTAATCGGTAAAAACATGGCATATATGATAAATAGTATCTGGGAAAATAACATCATGCCGGTAAGCAGGAAGATAAAGATTGTGATACCGAGATTGAAAATAAGCAGGAAGAACACCATGCCAAGACGGTTGACGACCTGTGGAATGGTAAGGTTGTCATTGTCGTTATCTTCAATCTCTGCTTTCACAACATTTTCCCTTGTTTCCCCATCTTCGTCTGACGGGCTGGCAGATACCAGCGCTTCCACACGGTCAGTCCCGATTTCTTCGGTATCGCTATTCCCGAACTGCAACAACAGCCACGGTTTTTCTACCTGTATCGCAAAAAGGCTGTCACGGATAAGGTCTACGCTGTCCTTGCCTTTGCTTTCTGAATCGGGGAGCATGATTTTTGTCCCCAAGTCCAAAGAAGCGGTGCTGATGTCCGAACTGAAATCATTGATTTTCTGGATATAGTTAGGAGCATAAGCAATAAAGGAAGCCGATACGATGAACACCACCACAAAATTGATAACGGCGTGAAGTGCCTTGCTGGTTTCCCGTTTGAGAAGTCCTGTATAGGCAGTGTAAACACCTACAATCAGAATGATAATGAGCAGGAATCCCACATAGAATCCACTGCTGGAAAATCCATGTTCGGTCACTCCGGCAAGTGTCTGGATACTTTTCCCGATACTGTCTGCCATGTCATTGATGAAGTCCAGCTTATACGCCTGTTGCACCACATATCCTGTGGCATTGCTAAGATACAGGCTGATTGTCCAGACAAAATTTGTGATACAGTAAAGCCCGTACTGCACCGATTTTCCAATGCCGTCCAGCCAGTTCCACGGTAGCCAAGACCAGCTATTGTCCACATAGAAATCAAGCTGATAGTTGGAAAGCGGATACTTTGAATACAGGTTGTCTGCATTGATCGTATCATCGACCAGTCCAGACGCATGAGCTACCGTCCCAAGCAGGGACAGCAGTGCCAGCGTAACGGTCACGGCAAGCAGTACCAGTTTCAGTACATGGAATACCTTTTCTCTTGTGATAGATTTTATCATTCCAAATCCACCTCACTTTTTATCGGCGGTCTGGTATCAAAGGCATGGAGCAGTTCTACAAAGACAGGGTGTATCTGTACCACACCGACACGCCCGTATAAATCCTGCATTAAGCATTGTCCGTTCTCCAAATCCCTCAACCGTTTCTGATTGTTTTCGTCCTCACTGTCCAGCCCGAAAAACTCTAAGGTCTGCTTGATTTCATTGGTATCTGTGGAGCGGAAAGCAAACTTTAAACCGATGTTATTTTTCAGACTTTCTTTCGATACGTCCCCAGAGGATTGTGTCACGAAATAGACTCCGGCGTTCATGGCTCTGCCAGCACGCACCAGTTTATTTGAGAGTGTTTCGCCCTGTGCCACATTTAAGAACGCCCATGCTTCGTCCAAATCCACGATTTTAAAAATGCTTCGGTCACTGTGAATAAAGTCAAGGGCAAAGGTACTGATAACAATTAAGATGGATACCGACAACAGTTCAATGGTCGTGTATTCCTCAAAGGTAGTATCCTTATCCGGCAGAACCAAATCTGCAACCTGTATGATGTTGAGCTGGTTATCCAGACTGATTGCATTTTCCACCGAACCGTCCGAGAACAGGAGCTGTGCAAAATCATAGTCAGTAAAACTTTCGATATGGTCTGCAATGTTACGGGATACGGCGGTATCCTCTTTCCGCAGTTCCTCAATGACCTGCAACAGCCCGTGGTTCTGATTCTGGGATACCGTGCGGACAGCTTTTCTAAGGACAGGAAACTTTTCGCCATCACGACTGCTGATACCTGTAAGGAACGTCAGAATATCAATGGCAAGACTTTCAGCGTCCTTGACATCTTTCATAATCACATACGGGTCTAACAGCCCTTGATTGCTGGAATCACTGGTAATGTTTACAATGTTGATTTCCTCTGCAATCTCCGGCAGTGTTTCTTTCCAGTTTCCACGCTCACTTTTCGGGTCTAGGATAACTGCCTGTCCACCGAACAGAACGGAATAATACACCAGCAGGTTATTACAGAATGATTTTCCACCACCAAGCGAACCTACAAAAGCAGAAGCCAACGCATTTGTGACCGTACCTTTTACCCCTTGACTGGCAAGGGACGGTTGCAGGTAGACATTTCTTCCTGTATCCACGGAATACCCGATATAGATTCCTGTATTTTCTCCCAACATCTGGGTAGCACCAAAACCAAGTCCGGCTAAAAAGTCGGATTTCACATACTGGATATAATCATTGATATAACGTTTGCTGGCTGGAAGAAACTCTCCATGCAGTCCCATCATATCTCCGGCAGGGCGAACCAGCTTCACATTCAAATCATCGTAAAAGTCCTTGATTTCATCACAACGGCGTTTCAGTTCGTCAAGATCGGGTGCAGATACCCGTATGACGTAACTTAACTTGTACATACTTTCCTTGCTCTGGTCTAAATCTGTTTCCAGTTCATCGACACTGTCTAAGGCTTCCACCACATTTGAACTTGTTTCATTTCCGGCTTGATAGGCGTGATTGTCCAAGTCCTTTAATTCCTTTTTCTTATTACGGACAGTGGTTAAGGCTTTCTTATTTCCGACAATCTCAACATTCATGGACGTATCCACAGGGAATGTGAACTGCTGTTGCTGGAAATAAAAGATTTCCGATGATGGGAAGTCCAGTTCTCCGACAATGGCATTGACCGTAAGGTAGGACACATAGCTTTCACTGTCCTCATGTTCCAGACGCAAATATCGCTGGCTTTCTTCCACCACGCAACGGGTAGGACGGATAAGGTCATAATACTTAATCAGTGTTTCTCTTTTTAATTTTCTTTTTGGAAGAGGATACTCATAATCTTCATAGGCTATCCCGTCCCTGCCGTAGAGGTGTTCCATCAGATACGCAAAGTCTTTGGCTTCCAGTCGGCGGATTTTGAACCTACGGGAGATTTTGTTTTCCAGTAATTTCTCCATCTTCACATAACGGTTGATTTCATCATTGCTCATAGAAACAAAGTCGTTCATCAGCGTATGCCTTACCTCATTCAAAAACTCACGGAATGTCAGAAATACCGATTTTTTGATGTTCTTCAGATTGACTTCGTCCTCTGTGACCATGAGCTTGAATCCCAGAAAGAAACGGTAATCTACTTGATTGTCGCCTATCATGGATACAAGGGCTTCGGTCTGGTCGTCTATCTTTTGGATTGCTACCTCACGGAGCTTTCCAATGACCAGCTTCTTTGACTGTTCCTGTATGCTTCGGATTGAACTTTCGGTTGCAATCTGCAACGCATGAATCTTTCCCTCACGAGACTGTGCGATAAGCTGACGGAAGCTGTCATGCACAAGGTATTTCTGTTCTGGGGATAAGAATGAATAATTGTACGGTATCAGCTCATAGTAGGCGAACACCTCATTGTCCTTATTCCAGACAAGGTTATTGTCGATATATTTAATCGGGAACATAGGTCACACTCCTTACTGCCGTGATAGTTTCCTCAAATTTCTGCTTATGCAGGTTCACGGCTTTTCCGGCATAAGTCACTTTGGGACGCAGAGCATACAGCACCATCGTCTTGATGTAACTGTATGGCTTTTTCCCGTCAAAGGTTTTCTGTGACATAAACCATGTAAGGGCAACGGGAATCCCGAAATATTTCAAAAACGCACCCTCAATCATGGAAAGTGGCGGTACATCTGCAAACAGAATGATGATAAATTCCGTCAGCACGAACCATGTAATCTGGGTAAAGGTCACGGGGAATGGCAGGTTTACATCATTGATGGCATACAGTACCTTTTCCACGTTCCAGATACTTGTATAACTTCGAATTTTCTTCACTTGTAAATGCTCCTTTCTTCATTTTCATAACAACAGGGACAGCCAGATTTCCCAGACTGACCCAAGAGAAAAGCTGACAGTAGCACCAGTGGCGGTGCTGATCTGCCAGCCCTTAACGCAGTACCTCACAGATACCAGCATTTGTTTCAATAAATGTTCCCTCTATATTGAGGTCACGCCCGTAGGCTTCATAGTCGATATAGTTCTGTAAGTGGGACGGGATTTCTCCGAGTGCCTGTACTTCATCAATCAGATAGTAGGCTACATCGGTCATCGTTTCACAGCCGGAATATAGAATAATGTCGTCTTTATGCTCCACCAATTCTTCCAGACTTCCATAGCAGGATATAAAACTGTCCAAGTCGTCCAGCATATAGTCTGGTAATTCTTCCAACTGCTCATAGATACGGTTCAATTCTGAAATGGAAATATATTCGCTAATCTCCATCGGGAAGTTGTCCGTATCATGGATTGCGTATTCTTCGTACTCTGCATTTAAGCCGATACGTTCTGCAATCACTTCTTCGTCCAACGGAAAAGAGAACCAGTCCCCGACCAGCTCTCCCTCATTGTACTTGCCAAGATTGGCTATATAGACTTGCATATCATCAATCATAAGCGGTTCACTTCCTTTCGGTTGTATTCATAAAATCTGCCATAAGCAATACCACCATTAGAGCTTGAACATACCGTTGTTGCAGAGGGCATAGCGTCCTTTTTCTTCCAGCTCATGGGCGTAGGCTTCCAGATTAAAATATTTCTTTCCCTTTTCGGAGAGAGCAGAAAATTCAATGTTATGCTCCAAGCGGTAACGGGCAACGTCCATGATGTTGTGGCACTCTGGATAAAACAGAAATTCTTCGGATTTCTGCAATAAATCCTCTACACCGCCACAATAGGGAATCAAGTCTTTGTATGCCTGCTGAACTTCTGGCGATAAATCCGTGTAAGTAAAGTACAGCTTGTTTAACCGTCTGACAGATGTTGTCCTTACAATGTCGCCAGCAAAGGGGAGCTTCATATCAATGATTTGATAATCTTTGCTGTCAACTTCCACGCCGAGCAGGTCACGGAACAGCTCATAATCAATGGGTAAATCAAACCAGCGAGAGGTTTTATCCTCTGCTGATTTTGTCGTTTCAATCAATACGCTACATTCTTTCATAGGCTTTACGCTCCAATAATCTTATTGAATAACTGTAACAATACGTCTTTTACACCAGACGCATTGAATACAAGACCAACGGCTACTAAGGCAACTACCAAGAATCCGATGAGTTTGGAAAACTCACGCTTGAATCCCAAGTAGATTCCGATAACAACAATCGCCATCAGCACAAGGCTCTGTGCGTTGCTTAAAAACCAGTTATAAAGGTTCTGTCCAAAATTCATGCTTTCTTTTCTCCTTTCAGTTCCATCATTTTTCGGTCAGACTGTCTGCCAGCCTGTAAAATACACATGGCAATCACGCCAACTGTTCCACCTAAAGAGAAGAACAGAAAGTCAAATAATAATCGTTGCATTTTTCAATTCTCCTTTTCTAAAATCACATCTTCGGTTGATGTGGTCTGTTGTTCGATTATCTTGTAGTGCTTTTCCGTCAGTTTCGTGGATTTACGGATTTCTTTCAGATAATCAATCCCTGTTTTCGCTGTGATTGTTTCCAGCATTTTGAGTGTCGGGTCAACCTGCCGTTGAATCCAGCGTAGGGTTCTGTCCAGTGTGTAGGGTTCGGGTTTGGTCGTGAGCTTTAACGGCTCTCTGTTTTCCCCGATGAACCACGCCCAGCGGACAGATAATTTCCAGTCGCTCCGTTTCTTGTCTGCTTCCTTATCCACAAAGCGTACATAACGGTTGATAATAGAAAATGCCGTCCGTTCAGCGTCATAGTAAGTCAGCAGGTCACGGACAGCATAATAAGCACGTTCATTTTTTAACCGTATTTCAAATCTGTTTTTTATCGGTGCTTCCTCAATGGGAATCCCAAGTTTGATGTACTGCTCATAGCTTTTTTCATAGACACAGAAGTACACCTCACTTTTCAATGAGCCGATATAAAGCGTATAGCCCATACCAGCCTTGTCCTGTTCCTCATGCTTAACCAGTTCGCCGGAAGCGTAGGACTTAAAGGAACGGAACACCGATACACATTCCTCATTCCGGCATTTTTCGGTCAGCTCTGGAATATCCAACATTCCTGTATGGTCATTGATGGCAAGGTCAAGACGTTTCATCACACCGCCGTCTACCAGAGCGTCCATAAGGAAGTCATACCAGCTCCGTTCCTGTGCCAGCAGATAACTTTCAAACTGGCGACAGCCTTTGCCTTTCAGTTCCAACAGGACACCTTTTTCTTCATCGGGAGAAGTATATACGAAAATATCTCCGATGTAGTAGTGTTCTGTATAACTGTAATGCCCGAAGTCCTCATGTATCATGTACTGAATATTGAGCTGTAAAATATCTTTGATGATATGTCCAATATCCAGTGTCGGAAACCGTATCCTCACATAATCAAACAGCATGGTAAGCGGTGCTTCTGGATTGAATTTTTCCAGAGCTTCCAGAAGTTTTACTTTCATTTCTTCTGTGACCGCCACCTTGCCGGATTCGATACGGCTTAAATGTTCACGGCTGATTCCAGCCATGACCGCAAGTTTCGTCTGGGATACACCGTACTGCAAACGCCTGTCTGCAAAATCCTGTATCCACTCTGTATCATTCAGTGCGATACCCCCTTTATGAAAAAAACTGTGACATTTTTTATCCGATGTCACAGCAGTAAAAAAAGCTACCAAACACTTGATATGAGCCAAGAATCGGTAACTTTTGTGTATGTTTCCTTGTGATTTGTGCCCCTCTGTTAGATACCGAGGGGCTGTTGTTTGCTGGCGTGGCTACCGCCACACCAGCAAGGCTAGTCCGTACCTGTGGCTTTCGCTTCGCACGCCACCTGTCCGTCCTGCCTTATGTGTGCAAGTCCCCCAATCGTACCTAAGAAATCATAGCCTTTAGGTACAAGGGGAGTATAAAATTCCGATATGACACTTGTTCCCACATCACAGTATCCACGTCCTTTGATTCGCTTCTGGAAAAACTGTTTTTTTACATCACTTCCAAAGAGCATACCGTAGCCGAGTTCACTCATGCGACCAAGTCCCACACGGAAATTGAAATTATCTCTGATACCGTCCCCGAAATACTTTGCGTCTGGACGCTGGCAAGCCACAATCAGAAAGTATCCAGCCTGCCTGCCGAGCATGACGATTTTCTTTAGCTGGCTTAACAGGGCGGTGCTTTCTTTTGTCGCGAGCATTTCTAGGAAAGCCACGTATTCATCAAAGATAAGGAACTGTGGAGCAAGCCCCAGATAGGCATAGTTTTCCCCTGTACGGTAGTTCGGGTGCAGTTTCATTTCTTCCGAGCGTGTGACCATGCCCTCATAAAAGGCATTGACGCAGTCAATCATATCGTCTTTCGTGTGGTAGACATTTTCCATGACCATTCCCAAGTCTGCAAGGTCAGCGTTCTTCGGGTCAAGAATGTATAAATCCGCATTGGTTCTAAGCAAGGCTTCAATGATGGTCAGCAGAAAATAGGTTTTTCCACCACCTGTACCACCGCAGATAAGGGCATGGGGAAGTGAATCGTATTCCCACACCAGATTTTTCATTAACCGCAGACCGCCGTTTTCGGCAATCACTTCATCAATCGAAATACGGTTCGCTATCATATCATAGAGCAGGGTGTATTCGATATAGCCGTCATGCAGTGTCTTGTCGGTCAGCTCACAGTACAGTCCCGATTCCAGTTTATCCTCTAAGGACAGGAGCTGTTCTTGATATTTTCCCATTGTGATTTCACACAAGATATGGAGTAATCCATTGTCCATCTGGTAGTAGATTTTCGGAAACCACACGATTTTTTCTCTTGATCTGCTTTGCAGGTCAGTGAAAAAAACGCTGTCTTTTGTGTTCTCCGCTTCATACCATTTATTTTCCAACACCATACGAGCCAATTTTTGTCTGTGTAGCAACCGCTTGATACTGTCATATCCGTAACGATAGTAGAGAAAAGCGACCAATGCACAAACACCAGTCGCTATCAGAACCGTAATAGAATTGTAGACAGTCCAAGTAATTCCGGCATGGAGCAGGTTAAAATCTTTCCATTCGGTAACAAGAAGCTGTCGCAGGTTCAGTAGCAGGAACACCGCAACGAACAGGAGCAACAACCAGCCGATACAGAAATGATAGACCAGCGATTTGTCACTGGCACGAATCCTGTTGCCTTTCTTCTTCCACAACATACGCTAACACCTCTTATTTCTTAGACGTTTGCTGTGGAGCATTGTTCTGTGAATTTCCGGCATGAGTAGCTTTATTTTTCAAAATAATATCATCTGCCTTTACATACCAGTCCACATCTGCACCACGGTAATTCGCATTGGCTACCGTATCCGCAACAGGGTTGATAAGTTCCACTTCGGCGTTGTAGTCATAGTCCTTTAACGGAACAGTCGCCGGAACGGATACCTGTATCATGCGTCCCTGTGTGTTGCATTTTAAATCGTAAGTACGTTCCTTGATTTCCTCACTGACCGTCCCATCTTCATTCTGTACATGAACCTCACGGCGTAATGCGGAGAACTTCAACACTCCGAATGTCTTTTCTTTATCAATGACGATTCCATTTGCTAATCTCATAATCTGAATACCCCCTTATTTATTTTCTACTGGTAACATATCGTCTGCAAGTAAGATGTAATTGACAAATCCACGTTCCCCGATTTTATAACCATCGGTAGTGATTCGTGGGTTGATAAGTTTTACTTTCTGCTCCGGCGAGAAATGTTTTTCGCCAGCTTTGGCAGGAAGTGTCACAACTACATCATCGGCTCTCTGTACATCGGAATACAGGTTGTAGCTTCTGTTAATGACAGCTATACGCCCGTTGATTCTCTGTTGTTCCGTAGTATTTTCTCCGGCAAACTCCAAGTTTCCGAATGTCTTTTCCATGTTTGGTACGACAAATCTTAATTCCATAAATAATTGACCTCTTTTCTTTCTGTTTTATTTTCTTTCCTGCTGTACTTTGTGGGGAGCTACACTCCCCACGCCCCTAGTGGACTTCACGCTCCCGTAAACCAAGTGCTTCACGGGAGCGTGAAGTTGCAAAAAGGGTGGCGACCTTGAACGTTCCACCGACCGCTACGTTACTGCCTTACGATTTTTTTCTACGGCGTTTGAAGTAAAGCATCCCGCCAAGCCCTACGCAGGAAAGACCGAGCATGGCAAGATAAGCATAGATATTGGTATTGTCGCCTGTTTTTGGACTGTCACTTGTCTTAGTAACCGTAGATGCTGTATCCGGCGTGTCGGTATCCTTTGGTGTGTCTGGGACTTCCGGCACTTCCTTGATTGTCACGGTCTGTCCATCGTCTGTGATGTCCTTATGTTCCGTCACTTTCTTTGGTTCGTCTGGATTGGTCATATCGTATAATTCCTCAAAGGTAACAAGGTTTTTACCACCAAGTGAAGAACCATCAAAGGTAAACGCAATCTCAACCGTCATTTTTTCACTGTCGGCTGTGAACTCATAATCATTGGATACTTTCTTTCCATCAATCAGAAGTTCTGCATTTTCCTCTTTTAACATCTGCCAGCCGGAAAGTTTGTATTTTGTTCCAACTTCCAGACCATCTAATGTGACTTTATCCACAATCGTTACATCTTTTCCGGCTTCGATTTCTTTCTTGCCGTTCTTGTCCGTAGCAGTCGTATGGATTTTGATGATACGTTCCGTGATAAGAACCGTCTGTCCATCATCGTTGATGTCTTTATGTTCGGCAACCTTGACAGGCTCTTTCGGATTGCTCATATCGTACAATTCCTCAAATGTAACAAGGTTCTTACCGCCAAGAGCTGAACCATCAAAGCTGTAAGTAATCTCAACCGTCATTTTTTCGCTGTCAGCAGTGAATGTGTAATCACTGTCTACACGTTTCCCGTCAATCAGAAGTTCGGCGTTTTCTTCCTTTAACATCTGCCAGCCGGAAAGTTTATATTTTGTTCCAACTTCCAAGCCATCAAGTGTGACTTTGTCCACGATCTTGATGTCTTTTCCGGCAACAATCATTTTTTCGCCTGTTTTCTTGTCGGTAGCTGTGGTATGGATTGTGATTTCTTTTTCGTATTCATCGGTCAGTGTCCCTAAATCTACGGTCACTTTATTTCTGGATACGACTACCTCAAAAGCTGGAATCAGCTTAAATCCGGCGTTGGAATCACACTTTAATTCCTCAATCACATAGGTATCATAGAGTAATGCACCTTTGCTGTCGTCTGGTTCAGATGTACCAAACCATACACCGTCCTCACTGGATTTTCCGGCATTGGTATTGACCTTGTGGGAAGCCCAGCTTGAAGCAGTAGAGAACTGACCGTTTTTATCAGTAACTACATTATGGGATTCTCCCGTTGTCTTGCTTGTAATTCTGAATGGAACACCTGCAAGACGTTTATGTGTACCTGCACCGATTTTTACACCCTCAATATCGCCACGCTTAATCTGGTTGTAGACAGAGTGGGATTTGTCGGTCAAGTCCACGATTTTTCCATCTTCTGTGATAGAAAAGTCGATTGCTTTTGCACCATCTGTTAAGTAGCCCTCTGGTGCTTTGCTTTCTTCTAATCTGTAATTTCCGTAAGGAAGCAAGTCAGCAGAAGTAGAAGCGATTCCGTCAATACCTGTCTGAATCTTCTTTACGGTTTCATTCTTGTTATATAATTTTCCCTCAACCAGTACAGGATTATCATTTAAGGAAATGATGTTAAACTCTGTGTACTGTAAGGTCGCACTTCCCTGTGCTTTGATATCCTTTGTTTCAAGGTCACGCTTCTGGATTTTTACACCGCCACGGATAACCTTGTCGGATACGGAATACTGGTTGCTTCCAGATAGTACGGCAAGTTCGCCATCTTCGGAAATCTGTGTAAGGTATGTTCCCTTAATCTGTTCGGAACTTCCGTCAGCCTGCATATATGCACCATCTAATAAGTAGCCGTTTGGTGCTTTTGTTTCTGTGACAGTGAGTGTACCAAGTGGCAGTACATTTTTACTGTCCTGTGTATAGAAGCTGTCGCCGGATACTTTGTAGCTGTCGGCAAGTCTGGATACATAATGGATAGTTCCGTCACTGTCTTTTTCGGCAACGGTTTTTGTTGTCCATGTACGGGTAGCCTTTGCAGGAAGATTGTCTGCATTGTAGTAACCGTCATAATAGCTCCATGTGAACTCCGCACCCTCTAAAGAAGCAGTTCCCTGTGGAGTGGATTTTCCTGTTTCCATGTCGATTTTGAATAAATCAATCAAAGTTTCTGTAACTTTTGGAGTGTCGGCAACAGTCAAAGTCGCTGTTTTTCCAACTTCCACATTTAAGGCATGGACAGTAGAATCCAGCTTGTAACCCTTTGGAGCAGAAAGTTCTTTGATGTAAACTGTTCCGGCTTTTACCTCAACTTCTTTGGTATCGCCGTTTCCATCGGCAGTAAGTGTGGCAAGCTGGCTGTTACAGCCCTTATCAGAATGCTCATGTGCCATAAAGTAACACACTGATAAATGCAGACAGCCAACCTCTATTCCGTATAAAATGGCATATATGGCATTTCAAATATGTGGTTCAGAAGTAGAAGAAAACTGAAAACAGTATTCCACAATTTGAAAGGATAGAGGTAATTGAGCATGGAAAAAACAGTATATATCACAGAGGAAGAACGGGAAAAGTGTCGCAAAGTGATTGATGTGTTTGAGGAACTGTACGAAATAGAGGACGAAGATATTTTGTTGGTTGATGTTGGTAGGTATGGCTTTGTTAAACTGCAATGCTATACAGCGTCACATGGCTTTGAGGAGCTTGACACCTATACAGACAGTAACAGCTTATTTGAGGGGCTTTGGGAGGAATGGCTTAGTCTAAATGTATTTTTGCTTGCGAGAGAAATGCAGTTAGCTGATGTTCTTTATGATGATTTATTCAACAATCTTCCAAAGGAAAAACAGTCAGAGCTTACCGGGAGAAAAGACTACTTTGCAAAAAAGGCGGGTATCACTCTGTAAAATGAATTTTGCAGAAAGGAAACGCTCTATGTAGTGGATAAAAAAAGATTAGAATGGCTCTGTATATAATAACATACAGGGCTTTTCTTTTCCGAACCAACGACCAAAAGACAAACATTGTGGAAATGTGCATAACAGGCTATGGAATCATGGATAACTCTATTCACAGCACATGGAAAAGCTAAAGTGCAGCTTTCCCACGTCCTGCAAACAGAGTTACCCACAATTCCATGATACAGTCAGTTATACACATTACGCACAATGCCGACTACTACGGAATCCAACTCATTTTTTCACAGAACAAGATTTGCTTTTACAGAAAGAGATTATAGGTTGGAATGGAGATACGGGAGCCTGCATAGAGCACAGTGGAAAAGTTGAAGAAACTGATTGAGGAAGAATTTGTCGGGCTTGTGTTTCTGTCTGCTGAAGATATGGAGTAATAGCAAATTGGGACATAGTGGTATAACTGCTTTGTCCCAATTTTTTTATTGTTTTAATTACACGTCCGTATTAGAATTGATATGCTTGCAGAAATCAAATATCTAACATACTTCTTCCCACTGTAATAATACCATACAAATTTTATAAATACAAGACTGTTTATATAAGCTGACACATGCTAAACTAGCCTAGCAATGTTTCAGTAAAATTTTCTTTCATTTTTCAAGGAGGTCATAATCATTATGGGGAATAATCAGACAGAAAAAGCGTTTGAAGAAAAAAGATTAGCACAAACAATCTCTTTAGCCGAGGAACAATTAAAGCAGGCAAAAGAAGCGGCAGACAAAAAGAAATCAGAAATTATCGAAGCCAAAAAAGATGTGCGTGAAAATACAGAACACGGTATTACATCACTGTATACATCGGACGGTTTCGAGGCACTTGTTGAATTAAGCCAATATATCAATCCTGTAACAGACAAAATTATAGATTACGAAGAAGAAGAACATAAAATACTTCTGTTAGAAAAGATGATTAAATCGCCCTATTTTGCCCGAATTGATTTTAAATTTGATGATGAGGACGAATTTGAAAAAATATACATTGGACGTTCTTCTCTACGAAAAAACAGCTATCAAGAGATGTATGTTTATGATTGGAGATCGCCGATTGCCAGTATTTTCTATCGTTTTATGACCGGCGAAGCGTTTTATGACGCTCCATGTGGACGAGTAACAGGCGAACTCAATTTGAAACGCCAATATGAAATAAAAAACGGAAAACTGGAATATTTCTTTGATTCAGATGTTCAGATTGTTGATGAATTTTTAAGGCAATTACTGTCACAAAACACTACTGCTAAAATGAAAGCGATTGTTGAAACAATTCAGCATGAACAGGACGTGGTTATTAGAGATATGGAAAATGACCTGCTAATGGTACAGGGTGTAGCGGGAAGTGGAAAAACCTCTATTGCTCTCCACCGGGCTGCTTATCTTATGTATCAAGGTTTACAAACAAAGCTGTCCGCAAATAACATTATGATTATTTCCCCAAATTCTATATTCGAGCAATATATTTCAAATGTATTGCCCGAATTGGGAGAAGATAATGTTATTTCTTCCGTGTTTGAAGATATACTTAGTGCGTTATTAATTGGCAGGAAAATTCAGTCAAGAAATGATTTTTTAGAAAACCTGATTGTCAATTCAAAATACAAGGAAATTTCAAGAAATAGTATAGAATTTAAAACGTCAAGTTTTTTTAGGGAAATTTTAGACCAATTTCTCATTGATATACCCCGCCAGTGGATAGAATTTGAAGATGTTTATTATGAGGGAAAATGCGTTGTAAGCAGGCAAATTCTAAAAGATAAAATATTAGGAAGAACAGAAACACCATTAGGCATAAAATTAGAACAATTAGAAGATTATATTTTAGAACAAATATTTGGAACAGGAAAAGGGCGGGGGCATAAAGAAGAAAAAAATCTAATCAAGCAGGAAATACAGAAATTTATAAAAATTGACATTGTTGAATTATATAAAATATTATTTAGCAATGAAGCCTATTTTTATAGCCTGCTGCAAAATAGCAATCTGTCACAAGGCATAAAAAGTATATGGGAATATACTAGGGAAAATTTGGAAGCAGACAGATTGTATTATGATGACGCAATAGCAATCGCTTATTTGTATTTAAAAATATACGGAACAAATAAATATAAAAATATTAAGCAGGTAGTCATTGATGAAGCACAGGACTACTACCCTCTCCAATATGAAATATTTAATTTGCTATTTTCTAATGCCAAATTTACTATTTTAGGAGATATGAAACAGACTCTTGCCAAAAAAGAAGATATTTCTTTCTACGAACAAATTCAAAAAATATTGAACAAGAAAAAATCTTCTCTTATTATGTTGGATAAAAGTTTCCGTTGTACGAATGAAATTTTAAATTTTAGTTTAAAGTTCATTGAAAAAAGTTCACAGATAAAAAGTTTTAATCGGAATGGCGATAGCCCAAAAGTATATATTGCTGATAATTCCGAAATCTTCATTGATGAAATTGTTAAGGAAATAAATCTATGCCAGGAGAAAGGGTTTCAGTCGATATGCTTAATTTGTAAAACCGAAAAAAATTCAATCTATCTATTTAATAAAATTAAACACAAACTTGATATTCAGTTAATCAAAAATGGGAGCGTATCAGATTTACAAGGCGTGTTTATCTTACCAGTATATATGTCAAAGGGATTAGAATTTGATGCTGTCTTAATTTGTGATGCAGACAGCCAAAACTACCATGATGAAGATGATAAAAACCTCTTATATGTTGCCTGCACAAGAGCACTTCACAAACTTAGCTTATTTTGTGAAAATGAGGTTAGCCCGCTGATATAGATAAATTTACAATATATTGAATTGCCAAAATGCCAAACGCAGCGTAGGCGCAAATGAACAAAATGATAATAATTAGACAGACCACCTATTCTCTTAATGACATTAAATTGACATTACGCTCTCTATGATATATATTTGTTGCTTACTGTCAAAAAACACGACAGAAAAATATAGTTTAAATTCAACGGATAAAAGGGGTAATGAACATGGGAAAATTACTACTACTGACACTTAACGAACAAGAGGAAACAGCGATTGACAAAATCATATCGGCAATATCTAATTATATGCGACTTGAACCCATGCAGCTTACACCCGTTTCCGTGTTATCTTTTCCGGGATTGGAAATAAGGCAGAGCCAACGCCGGGTATTTCAAGACGGGGAGGAAGTCAATCTAACACGTCTTTAATATAATGCCCTTGTATTCCTTGCTTCCAATCCCGGCATTGTCCTCACAAGGACACAGATATTTGAAGCCGTTTGGAACATGGAAAGCGATACTTGCCATTCAAGTGTTGCCAACGTGATTTACAACCTGCGGAAAAAGATAGAGCCGGACAGCCGCAAGCCCACCTACATAAAGACCGTTTTAGGCATAGGCTACAAGTTTGCTTCCGGGGAATAACAACAGAACAACCGCCGCCCACCACAGCGACATACCATGACAGGAAATCAAGAAAAGGTTTCCTGTTTTTTTGCGCCAAAAAACGTGCTGATTTTCCAGCTTTGTCGAAAAGTTTTCTCAAAAAGTTTCCCAAAACTTTGCCATATCTTCATTTCTCTGCGTAGTAAGGAGTAGAAGGGGAAGTTTACGCCGTTTTCTTAGAGCAAGATTCTACCACAGTACCAAATTTCGCCTATCGGCTCATTTTGTCCTGCGGGAATCTTGTTGGGGTTGCCACCCCAAGCCCGCCTTTTGCGGCTTGCGCCGCTTTGAAAAATCCCCGGAAAATTTTTTCGGATTTTTCAAAAAACACTTCCGCTTATGCCCCTGTTTTTCTCCTATTAGTGAAAGGGCAAAGCATTACAAAAAGAAAGGAGGTCTACGACCATGAAAAGATATAACACACCCCACCGCCACCGGGTAATCAAGACACGCTTGACCGAGGAAGAATACGCCGAGTTTTCCGAGCGTGTCACGCTCTGCCAAATGAGCCAGTCCGAATATATCCGGCAGGCACTGATTAAGTCACGCATACGCCCGGTCATTACCGTTTCCCCGGTCAATGATGAACTGCTTTCTGCTGTTGGGAAGCTCACAGCCGAGTACGGGAAAATCGGCGGCAACTTGAATCAGATTGCCCGCTGTCTGAACGAGTACGGCGCACCCTATAACACACTCTCCAATGAGGTACGCGCCGCCATAGCGGAGCTTGCCGCCTTGAAGTTTGAAGTCTTGCAGAAAGTAGGTGAAGCCGTTGGCAACGTTCAAACATATCAGCTCTAAAAATGCCGACTACGGGGCGGCTGAACAGTACCTAACCTTTGAGCATGACGAGTTTACCATGAAGCCCACCCGTGATGAAAACGGGCAGATTGTTCCGAGGACAGGCTATCTCATTTCCTCTCTGAATTGCGGTGATGAAGATTTTGCAATCGCGTGTATGCGCTCCAATCTGAAATACGGCAAGAACCAAAAACGGGAGGACGTAAAGAGCCACCACTATATCATCAGTTTTGACCCCCGTGACGCACAGGACAACGGCTTGACCGTAGACCGGGCGCAGGAATTGGGCGAGCAGTTTTGTAGAGAACATTTCCCCGGACACCAAGCCCTTGTATGCACCCACCCGGACGGGCATAACCACAGCGGCAACATTCATGTGCATATCGTAATCAATTCTTTGCGGATTGCGGAAGTGCCGCTACTGCCCTACATGGAAAGACCAGCGGACACAAGGGAGGGCTGCAAGCACCGCTGCACGGACGCAGCTATGGAATATTTCAAAGCGGAAGTCATGGAGATGTGCCACCGGGAAAACCTCTATCAGATTGACTTATTGAACGGGAGCAAGAACCGCATTACCGAGCGGGAGTATTGGGCGAAACGGAAAGAACAAGCCGCACTGGATAAAGAGAACGCTTCCCATGCCGCCACAGGAGAACCGCCCAAACTTACAAAATTTGAAACCGATAAAGAGAAGTTACGGCGCACGATCCGCACTGCCCTTTCCTCTGCCATTTCCTTTGAGGACTTCTCCGGGAAGCTGCTGCAACAGGGAGTGACCGTCAAGGAGAGCCGGGGGAGGTTATCGTATCTCACGCCGGACAGGACGAAGCCAGTCACCGCCCGGAAGTTGGGTGATGATTTTGACCGCACCGCCGTACTGGAAACACTCACCATAAACGCACAGAACGCCGTCAGAGCCGCCGAAACGCCCGCACCCAAAGAGGAACACCCCCGCAGCATAAGGGAGCGTTTACAACGTAATAAAGCCGTCATAAATGCCCCGAAACAGGACATTTCCCAACGGGAAGCTGTACAGCGCATGGTAGACCGGGAAGCCAAACGAGCCGAGGGCAAAGGCATAGGATATGACCGCTGGGCGGCTGTCCACAACCTAAAGCAAATGGCGGCGACCATGAGCATTTACGAGGAATCCGGCTTTTCTTCCCCGGAGGAACTGGAAGCCGCCCTTGCTACCGCCAGTGCGGAACTGAACAGCGTCCACGCCGGACTGAAAGCCGTGGAAAGCACTTTACGGGAGAAAAAAGACTTGCAGAAACAGCTATTAGCCTACATCAAGACCAAGCCCGCCCGTGACGGGCTGAAAGCACAGAAAACAGAGAAAGCCCGCAAGAACTACCGGGAGCAGCACGAAAGCGATTTTATGATAGCCGAAGCTGCCACCCGGTATTTTAAGGCAAACGGCATTACCAAACTTCCAGCTTCCAAGACCTTACAAGCGGAGATTGAGCAGCTTATGAGGGAGAAAAACACGCTTTACAACGAGTACCGGGAAAAGCGGGAGAAAACAAAGGAATTGCAGACAGTCAAGGGTAACATTGAGCAGATTTTAAGGCGTGAGCCGGAGCGCGGAAAGGGGCGGGATAATGAACGATAAACACCCATACATGGACTATTTACAGTACCGGGCGGCTTGCCGGCTTGTGCATGAGTGCTGTAATTACGATAACGGCAACTGTATCTTACTGGATAACGGCGAGCCTTGCGTATGTGTGCAGAGTATCAGCTATTCGCTTCTCTGCCGCTGGTTCATTGCCGCCGTGCTGCCGCTGGACGGGAAGCTGGAAGCCGCCCTTTTGCACCGGGCAGACAGAAAACGCTGTACCGAGTGCGGCGGGTATTTTCTCCCCAAGTCAAACCGTGGGAAATACTGCCCGGACTGCACCGTAAAAGTGCGCCGCCGGAAAGAATCGGAGCGTCAGCGGAAAAGATACCGCCTTTCTACGCATTTAGGCTATGAAAGAAGCCCGTAAACCAAGGCTTTTTTGACCGCCCTCAACGGGTAGACGGTATTTATATCCTTTACCCATGAAAAAGGCGTCCTAAAGCGTGACAGAAGCCCCAAAACAGACCAAAGGAGGAACGAATGGCAGACAACCGCAAATATTACTACCTAAAGCTGAAAGAGAACTATTTTGACGAGGACGCTATCGTGCTGCTGGAAAGTATGCAGGACGGCGTACTCTACTCAAACATTCTCTTGAAGCTGTACCTAAAATCACTGAAAAACGGGGGAAAGCTCCAGCTTGACGAGAATATCCCCTACACCGCACAGATGATAGCCACAATCACCCGCCAGCAAGTCGGCACAGTGGAAAGAGCCTTGCAGATTTTTATGAAACTGGGGCTTGTAGAACCCTTGCAGAACGGGGCTTTGTACATGAGCAACATAGAGCTTTTAATCGGTCAGTCCTCTACCGAGGGGGAGCGCAAACGCCGCGCAAGGCGGGCTTTGCAGGAACAGGCAGCACTCCCGGAAGCCGTGGCGGACAAATGTCCACCATATGCCGCGGACATTTGTCCACCAGAGAGAGAGTTAGAGTTAGAGATAGAGAAAGAGATAGAGATAGAGTTAGAGATAAAGAGAGAGGGAGAAATAAAACCCGGACAGACCACCCGCGCCCCTTTTGGCAGATATAAAAACGTATTCCTGTCAGAAAAGGAGCTTGCAGAACTGCAAACGGAGCTTCCCAGCAAATGGGAATATTACATTGACCGCTTATCCGGCTATATCGCTTCCAGCGGGAAGAAATACAAGAACCATGCCGCCACTATCCGGCGCTGGGCGGCTGATGATGAAGCAAAGAAAGCACCAAAGCAGAAGATACCCGATTATTCCTACCGGGAGGGCGAGAGCCTTTGACAACAGAGATAGAACGCCCCGTAAACAGGGCGTGCCAAAAGACCATTAACAGGAGGATTTTATTTTATGAGCGAGTATGACTATGACAATGCCATTTTCCGGCTTGCCACG
Organism: Coprococcus sp. TM115-187; assembly: GCF_027679115.1. NCBI lineage: Bacteria > Bacillati > Bacillota > Clostridia > Lachnospirales > Lachnospiraceae > Coprococcus > Coprococcus sp. TM115-187. The sequence goes on from NZ_JAQEKS010000015.1 coordinate 22,311, forward strand.
GCACAGGAAGCCGAGCCGGAGGACTACACCGGGGAGGACGGGCTTTTATACTGCGGGAAATGCCGCCAGCCCAAAGAAGCCTATTTTGCGGAGGGAAAGACGCTTTTCGGACGTGACCGACACCCCAAAGAATGTGACTGCAAACGGGCAGACCGGGAAAAGCGGGAAGCCGCCGACCGGGAACAGAAGCACCGGGAGGAAGTCGGACGGCTGAAAAGAATGGGCTTTACCAACCCGGCTATGCAGGAATGGACGTTTGAAAACGACAACGGCAAATGCCCCCAAATGGATAAAGCGCACTTCTATGTGGCGCATTGGGAGGATATGGAAGCGGAGAATATCGGCTACCTTTTATGGGGGAAAGTCGGCGCGGGAAAAAGCTATTTTGCCGGGTGTATCGCCAATGCCCTTATGGAGCGTGAGATTTCCGTGTGCATGACAAACTTTGCCCTTATCCTCAACGACCTTGCCGCCAGCTACAAGGACAGGAACGAATACATAGACCGCCTTTGCCGCTTCCCCCTGCTTATCCTTGACGATTTCGGCATGGAGCGCGGCACGGAATACGGGCTTGAACAGGTTTACAACGTGGTTGACAGCCGATACCGCAGCAATAAGCCGCTGATCGTGACGACAAACCTCACGCTGGAAGAATTGCAGAACCCGGAGGACACGCCCCACGCCCGGATTTATGACCGCCTGCTTGAAATGTGTTCCCCCGTCTGCTTTACCGGGGAGAATTTCAGAAAAGCCACGGCGCAGGAGAAAATGGAACGGCTGAAAACGCTGATGAATGGAAAGGAGAGCCTATGACCGACACCCCAAACAGGAACACCGCCGCTACTGCCCGCCGTCCGGACTGCGTGACCGAGGTACGCCGGGGGAACACCGTGCTTGTCGTTTCCGGCTACTTCAAACAGGACGCTACCGCCACCGCCGCCGACAGAATGATGAAAGTGCTGGAAGCGGAAGCTGCCGCAGGAGGAACAGCCGCCCATGCCATATAGTGCGACAAACCTTAATAAAAAAATGTGATATTTTTCGACATAAAGTAGCAAAAAGGACTGTACAGACAGCCGCCCCATGTGGTATGATAGACCTACGGAATAGTGGGGCTGGCTGTCGGAAACGGAGGAATTTATGTCAAGACAGACTGCCACAACACTTATTACCGCCCTATATCCGAGATTATCCCATGAGGACGAACTGCAAGGCGAGAGCAATTCCATAAGCAACCAAAAGCGGATTCTTGAAGCCTATGCCAAACAGAACGGCTTTACCAACCTCAAATGGTACACGGACGACGGATTTTCCGGGGCAAATTTCCAAAGACCCGGCTTCCAGTCCATGCTTGCCGACATTGAAGCGGGGCTTGTGGGGACGGTCATTGTAAAGGATATGTCAAGATTAGGGCGAAACTACTTACAAGTGGGAATGTACACGGAAATGATTTTCCCACAGAAAAACGTCCGTTTCATTGCAATCAATGACGGCGTTGACAGCGCACAGGGCGACAATGACTTTGCCCCTCTGCGTAACATTTTTAACGAATGGCTGGTGAGGGATACGAGCAAGAAAATCAGAGCGGTCAAGAGGTCAAAAGGCATGAGCGGGAAGCCTGTCACAAGCAAGCCCGTGTACGGCTACCTCATGGACGAGGACGAAAATTTCATTATTGACGAGGAAGCCGCACCCGTGGTAAAGCAGATTTACAGCTTATGCCTTGCCGGGAACGGACCGACCAAGATAGCCCGTATGCTTACGGAGCAGGAAATCCCCACGCCGGGAACGCTGGAATACCGCCGGACAGGGAGAACCCGCCGCTACCACCCCGGCTATGAGTGCAAGTGGGCGGCAAATACCGTGGTGCATATCCTTGAAAACCGGGAATACACGGGCTGCCTTGTGAACTTCAAGACCACCACCCAATCCTACAAAAACAGCAAGATTATCTACAACAGCGAGGACAAGCAGGCAGTATTTGAGAACCACCACGAAATCATCATAGACCGTGACACATGGGAGCGTGTGCAGGAGCTACGCAAGCAGCGCAAACGCCCCAACCGCTATGATGAAGTGGGCTTGTTCTCCGGCATACTCTTTTGTGCCGATTGCGGCAGCGTCATGTACCAGCAGAGGTATCAGACGGACAAACGGCGGCAGGACTGCTATATCTGCGGCAGCTACAAGAAACGTACCGCCGACTGTACGGCGCACTTTATCCGCACCGACCTTTTGACCGAGGGAGTGACCGAGAATTTGCGGAAAGTCACACAGTACGCCGCCAAGCATGAAGCCCGGTTTATGAAGCTCTTGACCGAGCAGAACGAGGACGGGAGCAAACGCCGGAACGCAGCCAAGAAGAAAGAACTGGAAGCGGCAGAAAAAAGGATTGCGGAACTCTCCGCTATCTTCAAGCGGCTGTATGAGGACAGCGTGACCGGGCGCATATCGGACGAGCGTTTCACGGAGCTTTCGGCAGACTACGAAGCCGAGCAAAAGGAACTGAAAGAGCGTGCCGCCGTTCTGCAGGGCGAGCTTTCAAGGACGCTGGAAGCCACGGCAAACGCTGAAAAGTTTATGAAAGTAGTACGCAAGTACACCAGCTTTGAGGAACTTACCCCTACCCTGTTGCGGGAGTTTGTGGAGAAAATCGTAATCCACGAATCGGAAGCACTGGACGGGAAACGCCGGGGGAAGCTCCGCAGACAGGAAATCGAAATCTATTACTCTTTTGTCGGCAAGGTAGAGCTGCCCGACTAAAGCCCGACCCGTCCGGCAGTCAGCCGGACAGGGAACGGCAAAATTTTTTACACTTCTTTTACTTCTTTATCTCACATGAGCAAATAGACACCAAATGTCGCACCCTCAAAGGAATAGCTGGCGTTACCATCTGTGACCGTTGGATTGGAAGAAGTCTTTTTGACTTTTGCATTTCCCACATTTAACTTCGCCCAGAACTGTCCGATGTCCTGTCCTTCGCCAGTATAAATGTAACCGCCACATTCATAACGTCCCTTGTTTGCTTTCACAAATGCTTTCGCACCAGCGTACACTTCATTCTGTACCGCCTGTGAAATTTCATTATAGGAAGCTCTGACGTTATCGCACTGCCAGCCGAGCTGTTCACTCAATCTCTGCCAGACAACACACTGTTCCAGCAAGTATCCCTGTTTGTAATTCAAGTTCGTATGAGAAGCGGTATATTGCTTGACGTACTCTAAGGAAAGAGCAACGTCCGCAATTTGATCGCTACTCATACGGGTGCTTGCGTCAGAACGTGTTTTATATCCATTCTTAAAACTGGTATTGATGTCCACACAGTAGGCAGTTTCGCCCTCAACTTTCATGTGTCCCTCATTGAATGTAGATTTGATAGAACCGTCATTCATAACGTGTTCAATGTAGCCGACACGTTCTGCTGATTCTGTCCAGTATTGATTGCCGGAAGCATGAACCGCCGTCACTGGTAATGCCGTGAGAATGGTTGCAAAAGCAAGCGTTCCTGTCAGCAATCGCTTTACTAGCTTATTCATATTTCTTCTTTCTCCTTTCGATTTTGGGTATGAAAAAAGCCGTCCATTTCTGAACGACTGGAAATAGAAAAGGAACGCCAAAAGTGTACGTTCCATAGTCTATAAAATATTTAATTTTTCTCTCTGGTGTGCTATCTGACGCCAATTTTGACCCCAAATTTCTGAAAAATGACGATTTTTGATGAACAGCTACAAATTTTCAAAATACGTGAAACCCTTGTAACTAGGGCGTTACGGGACTATATGAAACTAGACAAAACCAACGTCACAATACCAAGAGGTGAGTGCTAATTTTTTTGTGAAGAATTTGTGAACGCTACGAGCCATGCAAAATGGTGAAAATAAACGCCCTGCAAGTTTATGATCAGTTTTCAGTGCTTTTTTCATATTACTTTATTGAATATCCCTCATTCTGCCTATATAAGTGAAACTTAGCGAAACTTAAATTAAATCTCTTTCAGACAATTCAATTTGAATATTCACCAACTGTGGATTATTTCTCAGTGCACCAGTTTCCAACTTACCGCCTGCTGCCTTGCATCCACAAATCTCTTATAAATACCTTCCTGTTTCATTAATTGCTCATGTGTTCCCTGCTGTGCAATTCTTCCTTTTTCAACAACCACAATCTGGTCTGCATGTCTGACCGTTTTTAATCTGTGGGCAATCATAATAATCGTTTTTTCCTTTGTAAGCGCATCTACTGCATCCATCAGATCCTTTTCATTCTCCGGATCAACATTGGCCGTTGCCTCATCCAATATGACGATTGGTGCATCCTTCATGATTGCTCTGGCTATCGAAATACGCTGCTTCTCGCCACCGGAAAGTGTAGCTCCTCCTTCTCCGATCACTGTGTCATATCCATTCGGAAGTTTGCTGATGAAATCATGACAACATGCTTTCTTCGCCGCTTCCACCACTTCCTCATGACTTGCATCCTGGCGTCCGAATTTAATATTATTCTCAATGGTGTCTGCAAACAAATACACAGACTGAAATACAAATGAAAAATTACGCATCAGACTGTTCATACTATAGTCTTTTACATTCACGCCTCCAAGTGTCACTTCCCCTGAATCCACATCCCAGAATCTGGCGATCAGATTGCAAAGTGTTGATTTTCCTCCACCAGATGGTCCAACGATTGCTGTCGTCGTTTTCTGCGGAATAGAGAGCGATATATCATCAATGATCTTCCGTTTGTCATAAGAAAACGAAACATTAGAAAGTCTGATATCGTAATTTTCCGGCTGTATTTCTTTACCGTCGATATCCATGGTATCCAGCTCCAATATTGCATTTGCTTTATCTACACATACGCTTACCACATGTAAAAGAGATGAATAATTTCCTGCACATTCCAGACTGGCATAAAGCATAAATGCTGAAATTGTCATACCGATCGCATAGACCGCACTCATAGTTCCATTAATATAAAAATATGCACTGCATGCTACGATTACTGCACCTGTGATTTTTGTTATGACGCTTTGCAGAAAATGATAAGGGACAAACAACATCTCCATCTTTGTATTAATCTTTTCGCATGCTTCATTTGCATCATTTAATCTTTTTGCCTGTTTTCCAAGCAGGTTGTATGATTTTACTTCTGATATTCCTTGCAGATACTCCATGATCTGATTTACAAGCTCTGTATCGCATACCACTTTTTGCTCTGAATCGTTTTTCCCTGCATTCTGCATCACAGCATTTACACCAAAGAAAATAAGCACTCCTGCTGCAGCTGTCAGTCCAATTCTCCAGTCAAAAAGAAACAGCATAAGAATGATCATGGATGTTTCCAGAATTCCCTGCATGGTCAGCATAACCACTCTCGCAGCTACATCGCCAAGTGTTTCCATTGTATTCGTCGTAATAGAAGAAATTTCCCCGATGCTGTTGGCATTAAAATATCCCATCGGCAGATAACGCAGATGCTCTGCAATCTTGATTCTCATAAAAGCACTCGCATTATATCCGCCTTCTGTCTGAAGCACTGTAGAGTATCTCTTACAGATGACATCAACTACAATTGCAATCACCATGATCGCAATTGAACCACCAATATATTTTCCTATTGGTTTTCCACTCATCAAACCAATCAATATGTACATAATAGCCGGAATCTTCATTGCTGAGGCAAGAGCCTCTATGAGTCCGATCACTATCGACAGTTTAAATTTATTGCCATTTTCCCTGCCTGAAAAACGAAAGAATTTTGCCAGAATCCCAAACATATCATTCTCCCTCCTTCACCGTATCTTTTACAGAAATATGGGCATTCCACATTTCCTTATAAAGCGGGCATGACACCAGAAGTTCCTCATGTGTGCCATGTGCTGTTACATTTCCATCATTTACAACAAAGATCTGGTCACTGTCCTTAACAGTAGAAAGTCTGTGTGCTATTACGATCAGGGTCTTCCCTGCTACCAGTTTTGCGATAGAATTCTGCAGAATTGCCTCATTTTCCGGATCTGTGTAGGCAGTTGCCTCATCAAGGATCACGATCGGAGCATCCTTTAACATTGCTCTTGCAATGGAGATACGCTGCCTCTCGCCACCTGACAGATGTCCTCCTGCACCTCCTACAACCGTATCAAATCCATTCTCCAACTGCATGATAAATTCATAGCATCCACTTTTCTTTGTCACCTCGATGATCTGTTCATCTGTAGCATCCGGATTTCCCTGTCTGATATTTTCACGGACTGTTTCATTAAACAGATAATTGTCCTGTGCAACATATGCAATTTTCCGATTAAAATCTGCAAATGCCAGTTCTTTGACATCAACTCCACCGATTTTGATGCTTCCGGAATCCACATCCCACAGGGACGCAATCAGCTTTGCGATGGTCGACTTGCCGCTTCCGGAAGGTCCTACGATTGCATTTACCGTTCCTGCTTTCAGCTCCATAGTTACTCCGTGCAGGATTTCTTTGTCGTGATAACCAAATCTGACATCTTCAAGAGTAACGGAGTTATCTTTTGGAACACTTTTACTTTTCTCTGGACGTTCAAGCTCCGGCTGTTCCAGAATTCCTGTCACTTCACCAACAATCACTCCGATCTTGCCAAGATCATCTGTATAGGAACCCACTGTGATCAACGGTCCAACGATTCCAAGTGATAAAATAATGCAGATGACAAAATCTGAAATCGCAAGTGTTCCATTGGCTACATAATGTGCCCCAAACGGCAATACCGTAAGAAGCGTATAAGGTGTGACCACCATCATCAGTCCATGAAAGATCGAGCACCGTTTCATCCAGGAAATAAAGGAATCTGCATAAGCCATAGCCGCCTTTGTAAATTTTGCATAAGAACTTTCTGTCTTTCCAAATGCCTTGATCACTTCGATTCCGTCAATATATTCCACTGCCGCATCATTCAGATCTTTTGTTGTCTGAACCGTTCTCTCGAAGCTTGGTTTATAATCCAGCATCATTCCAAAATAAGAGAATAGTCCAACAATAACCGGCACCAATGACCAGAGTGCCAGTCTCCAGTCTGTCAGAAAGAAATAGATTAAAATCACAACCGGTGCCAGCAGATTGGACGTGAATTCCGGGACAATATGCGCCAGTGTCGTCTCGATACTGTCGATTCTTTCCACCATGATATTTTTAAATGTACCGGAGGGTGTATCCTTTACATAACCCAGCGGCACCCGCGCCAGCTTGTCACAGCAGGTTTCTCTTATATTTGCGAGTACCGCAAACGTTGCTTTATGTGACAATGCTGTCGAGAGCGAATGAAACAGTTCTGCAATGATAAACGACAGTGCAATGAAAACTGCTTTTGCAAGATATGGTTCAAACTCCTTTTCACCACTTAAAAACAGCTTAACTACATCTGCAATGATAAAATACGGAAAAATCTTAAAAATCACATTTCCTATTGCAAGTAACACACTCCACACATAGGCAATTCTTTTTTGTCCGGCCCATGTCAGGATCCAACTGACTGCCGACTTCTTTTTTTCTTTCACATCTGTTCACTCCTTACGTTCGTTTTATTGTTTTACCTTCTGTTAGTTCGTGCTAACCAACATATAATAAAATAGGTGGTTTACTGGCATCAACCACCTGATATTATTATCCTGTCTGAACTTTATTCAGGAATCCAGAACCTGCAACACACATAACCTATTCAGAATTCCTGCATCAGTTATACTGGAAATTCAATATTCCACAATCGTTCCCAGCCACCTGTATTAAATTCTTTCAGTTGATGTACATTTTTCTTTGCAGTCTCCCTGTCTATATCATGCTCAATAATCTGAAATACTGATGAAAAAAATCCCGTATAGATCATATGCATAAGACTTTCCTCTACAGTCGGTATTTTGACACCGTTCTCTTTCATTTTTTCCATATATTTCAGGCTGGACTTCATTTCCCGCTCTACCATATTGTGTATGAATAGTTCAAATTTTCCACTGTCTCCGCATTTCAACAATAATCTGAAATTATCATAATGATCATAGATATAATCAACCATCTGCTCCATCCCATCACTGGATGTATCCGACATATTCCTTGTCTGATCACTGGCAGAAAGCTTTTCAAACTCCTCAACGATCTGGTCATAAATCTGATAAATATGTTCCATATAGGGATCCGTCAGCGCATCAAAAAGTGCCTCTTTCGTCGGATAATATTTGTAAAATGCGCCAGTAGTAAGCCCTGCATCTTTTACAATATTTCTTAAAGATGCTCCTGTCAAACCATCTTTCAGAAAATGTTTTCTGGCTGTATCTAATATGTTTTTCTGTGTATCTTCTGCTTTCGTCGACATGCTTTTTGTATCCTCAAAATTTTCTTTTCATAAATATAACAGTGTTATATAGCACTGTTATATTTTAACTCATTATAGGAATTTGTCAAGTCTACTGTTTAGATTTTCTTTATCTTTTATCTATCTACTCTTTTCCATTTTGCAACAGCATTTCTTACCCGCCAGTCAATATCCAGACGTGCTCTGCGACATTCTTTCGGATGTTTTCTTGCTGCCTGAAATGCCAGTTTCACAAAGAGTCCGGATCCAACCGGGAGCATTGTCTTTAGCATGCTCTCCGGAAAAACGAAATGGGTTCCATGCTCATAAATGACATAATCCAATCTGCATGTGTGTGAATGTTCTTTCATACGCTGCTTCATACGGCGGATATATTTTGCAGTATCCCACAACACATCATCTTCCGCACCAATTAACAATACTGTTCCATGGATTTTTTCAATCTTGATCATCTCGTCTTCTGTGATTGGATGAGCCTTTTCCGAGTCATCAAACAGTTTTCTTGAATTAATCATATCACCGGTCCGTTTTGTTTCTTTCTTAATCACATGCCAGTAATCCGGATGTTTGTAGCAAAAAGGCATATACGGAAGGGGTTCTCCTTTGTAAGAAAAAAGAGATTCTCCTTCAATCGGCCATTCCTTACAGCCATCTTTTTTGCCCTGCATAAACCCCTGCCAGATAAAATCACTCGGTGTCAGACCTATCGTTAATGTAATATTCTCAAAATAAGAAGCGGCAGTCAATGCAAGTGTTCCTGTAGTAGATGCCCCGACAATTCCTATCTTCTGATTACTATTCATTTTTAACCAATTGATTGCTTTCTCTATACGTTCCAATGGATAATTATGATGTCCATAATCTTTTTTTCCAGGTGACATTGTCATCACATTTACGCCAAGTTTATGTAGCCATTTCACGGATGTACGCGCCAGATAATCCTCTGGATCATCCCCGATCATTGCTATCATTGCACAGTCTGAGCCTGTTTTACATTTCCAGTATGCACCATAAAATCCATCTGTTTCCACATCAAAATGTCTTTTCTTCATTTGTATCATCTCCTTAATATCGGCCACGTTTCTCCAAAACTATTATTTTGTTTGAGATATTCCGAACAGCCGGAATCTTACCTATTACACAATAAACAGGCATAAGCTCTTTCATTCCTTCAACAAGACTGACTTCCTGCCGAACAGAAAATGCCGGCACAATTCTTTGCAGTTCTGTTCCGTTCTTAACTCCCCATGTGAATTTTGCATTGCTTCCCTCTATGGATTTCTCTTTCATATGCTTTACAACAAAGGGTGACATGGTTTCGACCATTACTGTAACTTTCTGAAATGATTTATCAATAATAGAAAACATCTTCCTGATATCTTTCTCATACAAATACATTGTAAGTCCTTCGATTATTACCAGAATATTCTTACCGTGATAATCGATATCATCTATGTAGGAATCATCCATTGCAGACTTTGCAATCTGATACACCGGATCAGTTTCGGTAAGGAACTGGCTCCTTATTTTCATTGTTTCCGGAAGGTCTACATTATACCAGCACAGATATTTTTCCTTCATCCGGTAGCATCTGGTATCCAGTCCGCATGCAATATTTACGACAACTGTATTTTCATGCTTCTTCAAATATTGCTCAACCATCTGGTCTAATACAATTGTTCTTGCAATCACACCATAGTTCATAGCGTTATCTTTATCTGCTATAGAAAAGTCATAGTCCAGCTTTTCCACAAGTTCTACTGCAATCTCATCTTTGATCTTTGCATTTTGTTTTTTTGTTTCTTTTGCTCTTGCATACAGGGTCTGTACCATCGTTTCCGGCACACCTGTCACATTCACTTTTTCTTTCATTATCTGTCGCCTTCCACTGCCTTTCTTACTTCTTCCACCCACTCTGCACTATGACAGCAAAACAGTTCTTCATGCTGCATGTTATGTCTCCGAATATCCGGATTTTTAAAATAAGTACAATATCTCTTTTCATATTTTCTGCCCATCTTTGTTGCGTAAAACACGTGTATCGTAGTTCCCGGCACATCAATTCCATGCTGGACTTTCGTAACCAGATCAGAATAAAACTGATTATAAACACTCTGTTTCGTAATCCATGGATTTCCTCCTTTACCGATTCCAAACATATTCAAAAATCCATTATATAATTCTTTTTTAACCTCATCTGTCTTATTCAGTTTTTTCTGCATAAATTTCGGAAGAGCACCTGTATGTATCATTTTATACATGAAAGGGACTACCATGGATGACTTGATTTTTGCCACAAGACGACCTGCTTCGTCCATATCACTGCTCCCAATAATGCCATGATCTATATGAATTCTTTTTCGCTGAATCAAAAGGGATACAAAACTTCCACCAAGGGAACACCCATACGCTGCTTTAATTCTTCCACCATACTTTTTCTTGATTTCCAGCTCAATCTTTTCACATTCATCTTCCATTGAATAAAATTCTGTTTTCTCATTTGGATCAAATCCATCATAAGAAACTGTTACCGTGTAAAAATAAGAATGTAATCTATCCAGTACATGTTCAAAGCTGCTATACAGGCAACAGGTACCAGGAAATAAAAATATCACTGGTTTACTACTGTCTCCACTTTCATAAAATTTCATATCTGTCCTCCTTTAGTTTTTTCATATAAGCATAAAATTGCTTATGCAGCTCCCTCATTTCATCTGGTGCCTTCCTGGCATGTTGATACATAAATTTATCTCCAAAGCTACTTTCGAATGTAACAGCAAGCATAAGTATTATAACCAGTTTCTGCAAATAAGACCGCATACAAGGATCCAATCACACCTGCACCATAAATCAATATTCTCATAGAAATCCGTCCTCTTTTTCATTTTCAAAAAAACTGCCAGCGCCCATGTTAGTGATATCTAACTCTCATTTTCTAAAAAACCGTGTGAAAACAAAACTATAATTCCACACGGTTTCTTTTCTTATGCATTCAGTATATCACTTTTACCTGGTTAATCAACCAAATTTTGATAACACAATTAAATTCACAAGCAGATATTCTCTGATTACATCTCCTAGCACTGCAATCCCCGAAAGACTTCCAAGTAAAAACATCTGAGAAATTTTATCCCACATTTTTTTGTATCGTTTTATTGCTTCTGCAATCATTACTATCATAATTCTTTCTGATTATCCAGTTTGCCAAGATACTCTTTCTCTTTGAACAGCTGCCAGTAAACTGAATAGCTCTCATTTCCTCTATAAAAGAATCTGCACTGAAATAATACCCGTCATCTTCCTGCACCAGACAAAGTGCCTGATAACCTGACATCACAATATTAAGTGCGTTATCCTGATTGTCCACCAGAAAGATATAAGTCTGTGCTGATTAGCAGCTCTTACCCATGCCATTTAATCTGCTTCTTTATCCGGCAGTGGTTCTTTTTCTTCCAACTGTTTCAGCAGTAGTAATAAAGCCATTTTCCAATACATATTTATAAATTTGTTGTTCCTGTTCACTATAAAGACGGATATCTCTTCTGCAAACCGGTCCATATCTCACTGCTTCATCCATCCGCTCATAATAAGCTATCGAAAAATCTACAATTTTATAAATACTGACTGAACTCTACCTTCTCCTTATTCGGTCCTTCAATCGTAAAGAACCGCACGCCGTTATCCCAGAACGGAAGGAAATGAATGGTATCCTTCGTTGTGTTCATTTTTTCGGCTTCAATATATCGATACACTTCTTCGATATCTTTCACATTGATCGCCACATGATCAATTGCTCCGCTCTCCATCTTTGCAGCCTTATTTTCATAAGTCTCGATCACAAGCGTTTCCAGTTCCAGAAATGCAACCTTTTCGTCTGCTTCTTCATTCACCGTCTGAAGTGCAATCTCAAATCCCAGTTTCTGATAAAAAGCAATTGTTTTTTCAATATCATTTGTCGGAATCCCGATATGCTGAATCCCTGTTGTATATATTTTCAGATCCATCTTAACGTCCCATCCTTTCTTCAACCTGTGCAAGTTCCGGCATTGCAGGGATCGCGCCTTTCCTCTCTACACAAAGGCTTGCCACCGCGTTGCCAAACCGTACATACTCTTTCAGTTCATCCATGGTAAATGCTTCCGGTCTCTTTCCGGCTTTGCTGATACAGTATAAAAATCCTCCCCAGAAGGAATCTCCTGCTCCATTGGTGTCCACCGCTTTGCTCACAAATCCCGGAATATGTACACCGCCTTCTTTGCAGTACAGATATGCTCCATCGCTTCCCAGCGTGACTGCAACGATCTTGACACCCTTCCGGAATAAAATTTCTGTCGCTTCTTCCGGACTTTCTTTGTCTGTCAGAAGCTTCGTTTCTTCATCTGAAATTTTCATGATATCCACGTAAGGAACCAGACTTCTCATCTGTTTCTTTGCAGTCTCCTCATCCTTCCATAAAGAGGCTCTGTAATTCGGATCATACGAGATAATACTTCCTTTTTCTTTTGCGCGCCGGATCGCATAATGTGTGGTATCTCTTGCCGGCTGTTCCGTAAGTGACAGAGAACCGACATGGAAAATATGTGTCTTATCCAGAATATCAACATCGATTTCTTCTTTTTCCATTCTGGTATCTGCTCCCGGTTTTCTTGCAAAAGAAAATGTTCTCTCTCCATTCTCATCAATATTTACAAACGCAAGAGTCGTAAAATATTTTTCATCCAGAAGCATTCCTTCCGTTTCCACGTTTTCTTTTTCCAGCACAGATTTCAAAAACTCTCCATGCATATCCTTTCCTGCCTTCCCGATAAAAGCGGTATGTCCACCAAGTTTTGCCACCGCAACTGCAACATTTGCAGGAGCGCCACCCGGATTCTGGGCAAATAGTGTCTGCCCGTCTTCATTTACTCCCTGCCAGGTAAAATCGATCAGGATCTCACCAAATGTTGTAATGTCGTAAAGCGACCGTTTTGCCGCATCATTGGTATCTGCAAGAAGTCCTTCTTCAAGCAGTCTCTCCAGAACCTGGTTGCATTCATTTTCTTCGTCCGTGTGGATATGCAGTTCTCCGTATTCAAATTTAGGCATACTTAAAACACCGAGCATGGATTTCGCATTGACCACATATCTGCCACTGCAAAGCTCTACGTCACAGGAAATCCGCTCTGCAATGCTAACCAGTTTCCGTGCATTTGTCATGGTTCCCAATATTACTTTCGCAATCATTTTTTCCTCCTAAGCAAATATGCTGATAATCAGGGCACAGATAAGACCGGTAAATCCGATAATCGTCTCCATCATCGTCCATGATTTTAAGGTTGTCTTTTCATCAATTTCCAGCAAGGAGCTTACCAGCCAGAAACCAGAATCATTCACATGACTGAATGCCGTTGCACCACCGGTAATCGCACAGACCATCGCTGCAAGGTATAATGGCGAAAGTCCTGCAACCGCCGGCATGGATGCCATAATTCCGGCTGCCATCGTCATCGCAACCACTGCCGCTCCAACCGATGCTCTTACCAGAGCTGCGATCAGAAATGCAACTAAGATTAACGGAAGACCGCTCTTTTCCAGTGCCGGTCCGATGATGTCTCCCATCCCGCAGTCCTGAAGCACCCAACGAATGATTCCGCCTCCGGTAATAACCAGAAGGATCTGTCCTGTCGGTCGGAGAGATCTGTCCATGATCTTTTTCAGCTGTTCCCCGCCATATCCCTGCTTCTTTCCAAGAAAATACATTGCACACAGAACTGCAATGATCAGCGCTACAAATGGTGTTCCCACAAATTCCAGTACCGGTCGTATTCCATCAAGTGCCGGAATATATTCCGAAAGTGTGCTGCACAGAATGAGTACCAGCGGAACAAGGATGATCGCAATGACAGTTGAAAATTTGGGAAGATTTGCTTCTTCCTCTTCCCTTACTTCTGAAACTGTAGTTGGAAGTCCGGTATGAATCTTGGTCCCGATAAATTTTGACCATAAAATTCCGGCAAAAATAAGTGATAAAATTCCGATTGGCACACCAACTGCAATCATAATTCCAAGATCTACTCCAAGCATATTGGCAACCAGAACCGATCCAGCTGACGGCGGGATAAAGGCAAATCCGGTTGCAAGACCTGCAAGAAGCGGAATCACATAATACAAAGTTGATTTTTTTGTTTTCTTTGCCAGTCCGAAAGCAAGCGGAATTAAGATTACAACTCCTGCCTCAAAGAAAACAGTCGTTCCAACTACAAGTCCGGTAATTCCAAGGGCAATCCCTGCTTTTTTTTCACCAAACCTGTTAACCAGTGTCTGTGCAACACACTGTGCGCCACCCGACACTTCCAGTATACCTCCAAACAGGGAACCCAGACCGATCAGCAGTACAATTCCCTGTAAGGTTTCTCCTGCACCTTTTTCTACCGTATTTACCAGAGTCGGAACCGGCATCCCGGCTCCGAGTCCGATCAACAGAGCAGAAATCAACAGAGACAATACCGGATGAAATTTAAATTTTATGATCAGCAGTAATAATAAGACGATTCCCGCTGCCGCAGCGATCAGCAGTCTTGTCGGATCTGCTGCAAATACTGTTTCTGACATTTTCATTTCCTCCCGTATTCTTCCTGATTAGTGAACATATTTGTGGATCGTTGCTTTTACAGCACCTGGTCCTGCGATCATTTCACGAAACATTTCTTCAATCTTTTCACCGACACCATCTTTGTAAAGATCGGTAAAGAACAGACGTTCATTGGACAGGATCGGTTTCAGCTGGTCTTTCAATGTCTCCGGCTTTCCAACTACGATGTCACCAAGCTGTTCTCCGATTTCTTCATTCATCGGATCCGGTGCCAGTTCGAATTTGTTTCCTTCATCATCAACTGCCAGCATATATCTGAGCCAGCCTGCAATACCAAGCGGAATTGCTGTCAGTTTTGATGCATCTCCGTATTTTGCCACATAAGCTTTTACCGTCTCGCCAAAACGGATACCAACCATCTGTGACACATCAACTGCAAGACGGAGATTTGTATCTCCCAGATATTCATTCGGAAAACGGTCATTAAAAAGTTCATCCACAAATGCCTGTGGAGAAAGGATTCCAGGATCTGCCACTACCGGAAGTCCTTCGTCATAAGCAACCATTCTTGCCATCTTCATCATATCTTCATTGGTATTAAGCATATGTGCGAACAGATCATATCCAAGTACGACACCAAGCGGACCTGTGGCTGAATGAACCGGATTTAAGCATACCGTTACTTTCATTCGTTCCGAAAGATTTACTGTATTTCTGTCCGCCATATAAACTCCAAATCCTTTTTCCAGTGCCGGGCGTCCGTTCGGAAAACTGTCTTCAATGACCAAATATTGCGGTTTTTCTGCATTTACAAATGGAGCAATGTAAGTTTTCTTTCCGGTGATGACCGGCTGCATTTTTTCCACACCGAGAGCTTCAAGATCATCTGCAATCTGTTCGCTCGGACGTGGAGTGATCTTGTCGATCATGGTCCATGGGAAGGCAACGACTTTTTCATCACTTACATATGTAATGAAATCATCATCTACAAATCCCTGCTTCTTCCACTCTTCTGCCATTGTAAGAACAGATTCACGGAGTTTTGCACCATTCTTGGAACAGTTATCCATAGATACCAGTGCAATTGGATATCTTCCTGCTTTGAATCTTTCATAAAGCATTGCTACCAGTACTGCCATGGCTCCTGTCGCTTTGTCCGGTCCGTTCTTAATGTCCGCTTCCACGAATGGAAACCAGGTTCCGTCTGCTTTCTGCAGAGCATATCCTTTTTCGGTAATTGTAAAGGATACCATCTGAAGAGATTTGCTTGTAAAGATCTCTTTCAGGCGGTTCCACTGTGCCAAATCAGAAGACTGTGCTTTTACTGCTTCTGCAAGGGATCCGAGTACTTTATATTCACGTGTTCCGTCCCCATGCAGAATTACGCTCAGTCCCAGATTGTCATATGGATCATAAATTTTATCTACTACGTCATAGTCAAATGTCTCTACACAGGTGATTCCTCTGTCCAGTACACCTTCTTCCAGAAGTCCGTCTGCAATTCCACCGATAAAAATACGGAAAATATTACCGATTCCAAAATGAACCCATCCCGGTTCTTCTTTTGCTTTTTCAGATATCTTCTCCACATCATATCCCGGAAGTGCAATTCCTGCCTTCTCCCATGCCGCACGGTCTTTGATTTCTTCGATTGTTAACTTCATTTTGTTACCTCCCGTTTTACTTTTTTCTTTTTAGTTATGTTTTTGACTTACGCTTATATCTAAGTTGTAAGTGTAGTATATAACCACAAAAGTGAGTTGTCTATTGACAAAAAATACAATTTTACAATTCTATTTTTATCTATTTTTCACAAAGCGAATCAGAAAGCTCTTGTTTTATCCGCACATCTATATTAGAATAAGTTCATATCTTGTGTGTATGATTCACGCATAAGTAAAGGAGAATATCATGAAAGAAAAAGGAATGACCACGATTACCCTGAAAAAAATCAATCGGGAAAAAGTGTACCAATATATTTATCAGCAAAAAGAAACATCCAAACTCCAGATCGTTCAGGATCTGCAGATGGGACTTTCTACTGTCAGCCAGAATTTAAATGAGCTGGAAAATGACGGTCTGATCAGCCGGAATGGATATTTTGAATCAACCGGCGGACGAAAGGCCCATATTATAAAAATTGTTGAAGATTTCCGTATTTCGATCGGACTTGGGATTTTAAAAGATATGTTTCATATTGTAGCCGTGAATTTATATGGAGATGCAGTTGCAACAGAGACAATTGAACTCCCATATGAGAACAGCGATGCTTACTACACTGCCCTTGCTGCAAATGTAGAGCTCTTTATCCAGAAGAATCATTACGCTCCTGAAAAAATTGAGGGAATTTCGATTGCCACACAGGGAATCATCTCATCAGATGGAACTGCCGTAACCTACGGCGATATTATGGGAAATGCAAATATGCAGCTTTCGGATTTTTCCTCCAGACTTCCGTATCCGTGTCATCTGGAACATGACTCCAAAGCAGCGGCGGATCTGGAGCTCTGGAATCATCCGCAGCTTGACAGTGCACTGGTCTTTCTGCTGAATCCAAACCTGGGCGGTGCGATCATCACCGGGCATGAAGTCCATCATGGAAATCATATGCGCAGCGGGCTGATCGAGCATATCTGCATCGACCCGGACGGTCCAAAATGCTACTGTGGCAATCATGGATGTCTGGAAACTTATTGCTCCGCTAATGCTCTGAAAGTTACTGCCGGTATGCCGATCAAAGATTTTTTTAATCTCCTGCATCAAACACAGGCTCCGAACCTTATACAGATCTGGCGGAACTATCTGGATCATCTTGCTTTTGCAATCCGCAACCTGAATCTTGTGATTGACAGTCCGGTGATCATCAGCGGCTATCTTGCACCGTATTTTCTGGATGCGGATATGCAGTATCTGCTAAATAAAGTCAATGAAGGTTCTCTCTTTCAGATGGCCGAAGACCAGCTTCTGGTAGGGAATCACGGACAGTATACTCCGGCGATCGGCGCAGCACTTTATTACATCAAGGAGTTCCTGACGCCGGTTGTATCGTAATATTCACGCTAACTATCATAAAAAGGACAGAATCTGTCATGTCTTTCTCTCATTTTTTTGAGAAACACATCATCCACAGATCTCTGTCCTTTTTATTCTTTTCCAGTCTCTCCATCCGATGTAAGTGTAACACCTTTCCGCGTTCTGCTGAGTAATGTAAAACCTGTTTCATTCCGTGAATAAAACAAGCTATTAACTATTTTTCAATATTTTCATCATCTGTTTCTTTGAAGGAACCTGCCCTGCAACTACCAGTTTTCCATCAATCATAACCGATGGAGCCGTCATCACACCCAGTTTTACAATCTCAACCAGATCTGTAACTCTTTCAATCTCCGTATCGATTCCAAGTTCCTCCAGACATTCTTTCACAACTGCATTCGTCTTATCACAGTTCTCACAGCCACTTCCGATTACTTTTATATTCATATCCTGCCTCCAGATTTAATTATTCAGTTTCATAGGAAGTCCCACACATTCTTCCCACGCTGCCGCGATTTCGCGGATCAATGCAATTCCGATTTTGGAAATAAAAACAAGCTGAGACTTCGGCTGTGGTTCGTAAGGTGCATAATCCCGTTTTTTTCCAACTACGTCAACCTTTTCCCATCCTTCTTTTTCTACTTTAAAGAATCCCTTTACACGGAAAACATCCGGTTCAATCTTTGCAAGGAAAGCTTCCAGCTTTTCCTTCTGGATCTCTCCTGTAAAATCCATGGAAAATGTTTTCGGTTTATTTTTCGATGAATTCGTAGTATCCTCACATTCTGCCCATTTGTACAGCATCAGATCCATATCATAAAACGAACGGTCAATATTTCCATTCGCACTCTCTGTAATTGGGCATACCGGATTAATTTCACGCACTTTGTCTTTCACCTGTTCAATCTGCTCGCTACCCACCAGATCAACCTTTGTCAGAACCGCAAGATTGCAGTGTTTAAGTTGACGGTCAATTGTCTCTGAATCCCCGATCTGATCCAGAAAATTATAACAGTCCACCAGGCAGATGCATCCTCTGAAGTCATATGCCCCAGGCGCCATTACTTCTGTGGCTGCAAGAATTTCTTCTGCATTAGACGGGTCCCCGAATCCAGAGCTTTCCACAAACACATATTCCAGACCTTTCTGTGCCATCTGCGTCAGTGCATCCACAAAGGATAAACGAAGGCAACTGCAAAAAATAGAGCCTCTGTTCAATTCTATCATCTGGATATCATTATTCTGAAGCACCGTTCCGTCAATACTGATCTTTCCCAGTTCATTCTGGATTACCCCAACCTTTGTTCCTTCCATGTTTTCAAGCAGATTTCTCAAGATTGTCGTTTTCCCAGCTCCTAAGAACCCTGTCAGAAAATATAATTTAATTTTACTCATGATTCATTTTCTCCTTTTCCGTATTACAATTGCAATTTAAAAGTCCGGCATAATCTCCCGGAATCATCAGATGCCCCACTGTCTTATAAACCTCATTCATTACGTCTATGTCCAGAGAATACTGCATCCATTTTCCTTCTTTGCGCGCCTTTACGATTCCCAGATCACACATCAGCTTCATATCATGCGATAAGGTCGGCTGTGTAATATGAA
This sequence comes from Coprococcus sp. TM115-187, assembly GCF_027679115.1. Lineage (NCBI taxonomy): Bacteria > Bacillati > Bacillota > Clostridia > Lachnospirales > Lachnospiraceae > Coprococcus > Coprococcus sp. TM115-187. The sequence goes on from NZ_JAQEKS010000015.1 coordinate 41,864, forward strand.
ATTCCTCCAGGATCTTACAGGCACATAATTCTCCTTCGGATAACATGTCGATGATCTTCAGGCGTTTCGGATCCGACATCACTTTGAATATACGGGCATATTTTTCATAGTCTATCTGCATTTTCTTCGTAAATCGCTCCTTCCTCATGTCCGGCGGGTAGCAAATTCATATGCCTTTTCGTGCAAGCACGAATGATATTTAAATTCGCCCCACTACTTTGATAATATTACGGATTGCTCCGCAGCGTTGCTGCTCACGCAATCCTCCGGCCATTCGGATTCCGCTGATTTCCTTCGCAAATCGCTCCTTCCTCATGTCCGGCGGGTAGCAAATTCATATGCCTTTTCGTGCAAGCACGAACGGCATATGAGTTTGCTACCCTATATTATCACATTAAACCCATACCCCACAATGATGATTCCGATACACACGATTCCAATGAATGTTCCGAGTAACTTTTTCTTAATCGCTTTGGACAGCATTACCATTGATGGAAGGGAAAGTGTAGTCACTGCCATCATAAAGGATAAAATCGTTCCAAGTCCTGCCCCTTTTGCTAGCAGGCTTTCTGCGACTGGGATGGTTCCGAAAATATCTGCATACATCGGAACGCCTACTGCTGTCGCCAGTGGCACGGCGTACCAGGTCTGTTTTCCAAGAATGCTTCGGACGATATGCTCTGGGATCAGATTGTGGATAGCTGCCCCGATGATGACTCCGACAACGATATACGGAGCTACCTTTTTGACGGTAGCCACAACCTGATTTTTTGCATAATCCATACGGTCTGCTATTGTAAGTGACGGCGAAGCTACCTCCACATTCGGCGCCTGCCGGATAAAATCTGCCACCTGGTCTTCCATATGCAGCCGCTCAATGATCGTTCCCCCTATAACAGCTATGACAAGTCCGACAATCACATAAGCAAATGCGATCTTCCCTCCAAAGACACTCATCAGAAGAACCAGAGATCCCAGATCCACCATCGGAGATGAAATCAGAAACGAGAAAGTAACTCCCAGCTGCAATCCCGCACTGGTGAATCCCATAAAGATCGGAATCGATGAGCAGGAGCAGAACGGAGTCACTGTTCCAAGAAGTGCTCCGATCAGATTCGCCCAGATTCCATGAAATCTTCCCATAATCTTTCTGCTTTTCTCTGGCGGAAAATAGCTTTGAATATAGGATATCACAAAGATCAGCACCGCAAGCAGCACAAAAATTTTTATGATATCATACAGGAAAAAGTGAAGAAATTCTCCTGGAAACCTCCCCTCTCCCAATCCGGCTTTAACAAGAAGTTTTCCGATCAGATCTTTCAGCCAGTGCATTCCAAGAATCTGGTCCTGAAAGAAATCCCATCCGTTTTTTATGATTTTCATTCTCTCTCCCTTCCCATAGAAATATAGAAATATTTCTATATATTTTTCATTTTTTAACCGGTGCAATCTATTTCTCACACCGGTTTTCTAACTACATCTTACTCTTCATATAGAATTTTGTCAATATGTTCCCGCTTTTTTTCTAATTTATCCCCTTCGCATTTGGATAGATTTTCTTCATCTTTGCGTCATCATAATGTGCATCCGCCCACTTCTGGACGGCATTTGTCGCCTGCACACCATTTCCTCTCTCATCATATCTTACCAGTGCCACACAGGATACCAGAATGTTGCAAACCATAAATCCCAGTAAAACCCAGGTCAGAATCTTTCCTGCAACTGCCGGTATTTTTTCAATCCATTTTTCCACAGGTGGAAATAATATTTTAAACCACACAACCGCAGCAATTCCCCAGAAAAAGCAGTAGAGCAAATTGATTCGACCTCCCAGGTTAAACGGGATCTTACTGTAATCCCAGAACACTTTTCCAAATACAAGTTCCGTAAACACACTGCAGAAATACTCATAAGCACCACCAAGCAATGTTCCTGTAAGGAAAAGAAAACGATCCCCTTTATCCTTATATTTGTACAAAAGTGCTGTGACAAGTGCAATTGCAAGCCCCCAGACAATGCTGAACGGTCCCCAGACCACACTGCTTCTACTCATCCATACTCCAGCCGTCACACGACAGAAAAGCGTTTCTGTGATATCTCCCAGAAAAGCACCGATCATAAACAGCATCACGATCTTATAAAAGCCGCACCCTTTTGCAAATACCTTTTCTTCGTTCTCTTCCCGGATTTCCTCTTCAATTTTTCTTGCCTTTGGATATGCTTTTTTCAGACGCTTTTCCAGACTTCCGGCAATCTTTCCCGCAATTTTTGTGCTGATCTTATCCATCCCGGCATCCGTTGCAATCCAGCGCTCCGGATTCTTACTCTTTCCGGTAAGAAGCATAAAGGAACCAAAGATATCCACAAAAAGTACACCGATCAGTGTCAGCAGCACAATATGCATCAGAAGCTTCGGCAGAATATGTAATAAAATCAACGTGATCCCATTGCACCATCTCACTGCCAGATAACCGAGCACACCCCAAAATAGTGAAGCCGGAAGACAAATATATCCATCCAGGTTCCATTTGATATTTGAATAATCCCACCATCTTGCCTTGAATGCTTTTTCGATCAGATGTCCACTGACCCATTCTGCAACTGTTGCATAGACCGTTGCAAAGATAAATAGCCAGATTCCCCGAAGTTCCTGTAATCCCACTGTCATCGCAATTGCGGTCAGACCATAGAGCACACAGAACGGTCCATTTACCAGGCCTCGGTTAGCAAACTTTCTCTGCTTCAAAGTTGCCGATATCGTTTCCAATACCCAGCCACCAAAAGAATAAATAAAAAAGAGCCACAGTAATTCATATCCAGTATAGTGATTCATAGTCTTCTCCTTTGTAAATTCATGGTATCATCTTATCATGCCAACCATGAACTTACAATTGGGATTTTATCCGTAAAGATATTATATAACACCAATCGTTTTTTTACAGCCGGTTAAACCGGTATCCGACTCCCCATACCGTCTCGATAATCTGCGGATTCCGCATATCCACACCGCCCATTTCATTTTCTGTAGTCGGAATTCGGACTGCGCATTCTGCTTTTTCTGTATATTTATTTGTTTATCATATACATTTCTCTATTTTTTTATCTGTATTCCTGATTTATTTCATATATTTAAAATTATTTTATTTTTTTCAGATTTTTTATTGACATTTTGCATTTTGTGAGATATTATAATATCAACAAAACAAAAGGAGGACGGACCACCAGAAACTTAATCTTAACTCCAAAGTCTAAGAAAGTAAGAGGTATGGACCAAAGGACACTTAATTTAAAACTCGGACAAATCTAATGAAAGTAAGAGGTACGGACCAAAAGGAACATAATTTAAAACCAGAACAAAATCTAATGAAAGTAAGAGGTACAGACCACCGGAAACTTAATTTAAAATCAGAACAAATCTAATGAAAGTAAGAGGTATGGACCAAAAGGAACATAATTTAAAACCAGAATAAATCTGATGAAAGCAAGAGGTACAGACCAATGGCAAGATAATTTATACAATATCAAATCAATAAGAGTAAGAGGTGTAGACCAATGGCATAATAATTATTAAAATTTACATAGAAAAAACTATTTGAGATAATAGTTTCAGATAGATAAGAAGTGAATAAGGAGGATAATCCAATGGATGGATCAAATTAAAATCCACTGTAGCTGAAAGATCAGATACAGTGGATTTTTTATGACATATTTTTTGTTCCAAAGTTCAAGAGCGCGCCTGCTGACGCGCTCAATTTCTGCAGATTCATAGTACAGCGGATTCTATGAAGTCTTCCGGTCCATATCCCATACTGCTTTACCATCATCACAGTATTCCAGATCCGGGCATTCCCCCTGTACAAAGGAATAAACCGGCTCTTTTCCTTCATATTCCTGAATGATACCATTTAATTTGGCAAGCATTTTTTCTTTATCACCCGGAAGATGTCCTCTGACTCTCACATGGATAAAGTCATGAAAACCATCATATAAAATATTTGCTCCTGCTTTTTCCGGTGCGATCCTCTCGATCAGATGATATTCTTCCCGAATTGTTTCCAGCTCATTTGCCGGAACAAAAGTACCTTGCCGTATATCTTGATATAACGGAACTTCTTTATGCAGAAACATGGAAAAATTCACTACATGCGCCGGATTGGTCCTGTTCAGGAACTGCGCCAGTGCTTCTGCATTTTCCATTCCTCTTCCTTTTCCTGCGACTCCGGTCATAATATGTGCATCATAGATCAGTCCTGCTTCATGAAGCCTGTCGATTGCCTGATATGCCTGTGCCAGATCATGATCTTTTTTCATAAATTTCAGCACATCATCCAGTCCGCTCTCGATTCCAAGATACAGATGCTTTACCTTTTTTCTAGCAAGCATTTCCAGCTCTTCCTGGCTTTTATGTAAAATACTCGTAACAGTCGCATCCATATTAATCCCTTCACATTCCGGGAAGTAATATGCGATCAGATCCAGAATCTCATACAATTTTTCTGTCTTCAGACCAAATGCATTACCATCCCCCAGAAAGATCTTCTTCGGCTTCCCATGCAGTTCCCGCACTCTCTTTAGTTCCGCTTCAATCTGTTCCATCGGAAGTTCCCGATACTTCAGATGCCGGAATAAATTACAGAATTTACACTGATTATAGGAGCATCCAACCATAACCGGAAGCATGAAAGAGCTTCTTTCCATCGGAGCCCGGCAAATCTGTCCTTCGTAATCCATATGTCACACTCCTATGCTTCTACATAATAGACATAATTTTCTTTTCTTGGTTTTGCTGCAGGAAGTTCTGCTGCCGCATATCCAAGTACGCAATGACCGATTCCTTCATAGTCTCCTTCGATTCCCCATTTTTTCAGAAGAGCCTTTCCTTCCTCGGATTCAAATTCTTCTTTTGCCCGGTGGATCCAGCAGCTTCCGATTCCAAGCGAATGCGCTGCATTCATCAGATTTCCCATCACAAGACTTCCATCATAAAGATATGTCGGTCTTGCCTTATCTGCAAGTACAATAAGAACTACCGGTGCACCATAAAACGGATCTGTATCGGTTCCCATAATTTTTGCATTCATTGCTGAAAGCTGATCTCTTGTTGCTTTATCCGTCACTGCCACGATAATCGGTGACTGCATTCCCATTCCCGTTGCCGCATAAGTTCCGGCCTCAATGATCGTATCCAGATCCTCTTTTCTGATCATATCCGGTTTGTATCCACGGACACTTCTGCGTTCTTCCATATTTTTGATTACTTCATTCATAAATTTTCAGCTCCTTTCAAATCTGCTTCTATTGTAGCACGATTTGAAAGGAGCTGTATGTATCTTATTTATTAAATTTTTATATCTGGCTTATTTTTCTTCGCCCCAGACTTCTTCCGCGATTTCTTTTACCAGTGCAAGCTTCTTCCACTGTTCTTCTTCTGTCAGTTTATTTCCGATTTCACAGGAAGCAAATCCACACTGTGGACTCAAATACAGTCTGTCGAGCGGGACATATTTCGCTGCTTCATGGATTCTCTTAATTACGTCTTCTTTATCTTCCAGCTTTGGTGACTTGGTTGTGATCAGACCGAGAACCACTTTTTTATCACCACTTACACTCTTCAACGGCTCAAATCCACCAGAACGTGCATCATCAAATTCCAGATAATATGCACTTACATTTTCACGGGCGAATAAAGCTTCTGCCACACGGTCATATGCACCACTGCTTGCATAAGTAGAATGGAAATTTCCACGGCATACATGAGTGTTGATCACCAGATCCTCCGGCGATCCCTCAATTGCACGGTTATTGATAGCAAGAAGCTGTTCCATGATTTTCTGAAGTCCGGCTTCATCGGTTCCGAAAATTGCTGTAGCATGTGGATCTACACACATTCCCCATGAACAGTCATCCAACTGAATGTTTCTACAGCCCGCATCATACAGGTCACGAATAACTTTCTTATATCCATTTGCGATATCTTCTGCCAGTTCTTCCACATCCGGATAATACTGATTGGTATTCGGAAGGGACATTGGCATAATAAACTGTTCCAGGAACTGCGCCGGTGCAGGAATCGTCTGCTTTGCTACTGTATTTTCATCTTCCAGTGCCTTTACAAATTTGAAATGCTCTACAAACGGATGCTGATCTACGGAAATCTTTCCGGTAAGATAAGTATCATCGATCATTGCAGCTTCTCCGTGGAACGGAAGTCCGGTCTTGGTCGGCTCATGTCCTACCCCGTTAAATCCCCACATGAAATCCAGATGCCAGGTTGCTCTTCTGAACTCGCCGTCTGTAATCACATGATATCCGGCTTTTTTCTGCTTCTCTACCAGGTCTAAAATTGCAGCATCCTCTACTTTTGTCAGTTCTTCTTTTGAAATCTTTCCTTCTTCAAAATCTCTTCTTGCTCTTTTCAGTGTTTCCGGTCTTAAAAAACTTCCTACATAATCATAACGAAATGGTGTATTTTTACTCATAATATAGCTCTCCTTTTCTCTTTCGTACTGTCTGTCTTTTATGTTTGAAAGTATAGCAGAGTATTCTGCATCTGAAAAATACAAAAAAAATACAGTTTGCCATAGTTTAAAACTATAGCAATATCAAAAAAATATTTCACGCTCCCTGCTTCCATGCTACAATATTACCAGGATATCTGGCCAGAAGTATTTTTCGCTAAGATACATTTTCCAGATACTTTTCTGATATCCCAAACCCAAAAACAATATTCTTTATAGAAAGTGAAAAATATGACTCTTCAACAATTAAAATACGTCGTAACTGTTGCTGAAACAGGAACAATTACCGAAGCCGCAAATCGTCTTTATATTTCCCAGCCAAGCCTGACAAACGCAATCCGTGAACTGGAAAAAGAAATGAAGATTACCATTTTTCTCCGGACTAATAAAGGGATCATCCTTTCAAAAGAAGGCGAAGATTTCTTAGGATACGCCAGACAGGTGCTGGAACAGGCCGCTATTCTCGAAGATAAATACAAAGGAACTTCCGGCGGGAAAAAGAAATTCTGTGTATCCACGCAACACTATTCTTTCGCTGTCAATGCCTTTGTCGATCTGATCAAAACCTACGGACAGGATGAATATGATTTCAGTCTCCGCGAAACCCAGACATACGAAATCATCGAAGATGTAGCAAAAATGCGCAGCGAGATTGGAATTCTTTTCTTAAATAATTTTAATGAAACGGTTCTGGAAAAAATTTTAAAATCCAACGGGCTTATTTTTCATCAGCTGTTTGTTGCTAAACCACATGTATTTATCAGCAGACGTCACCCTCTCGCCGATCACAAAATAATCACCAATGAAGAACTGGACGATTATCCATATCTTTCCTTTGAACAGGGTGAACACAATTCCTTTTATTTTTCAGAAGAAATCTTTTCTGTATCTGAACGCAAAAAAAATATCCGTGTACGGGATCGTGCCACCTTATTTAATCTTCTGATTGGGCTAAATGGCTACACAGTATGCAGTGGTGTAATTGACAAAAAGTTGAATGGAAAAGATATTATTGCCGTTCCTCTTGCTGACGAAAGTGATATGCGGATTGGGTATATTACACATAAAAAAAGGATGTTAAGCAGATTAGGGACAACTTATCTGGATGCCTTGAAAAAATATCTGCAATAAAAAACTTCTGGAAGCAGTTTTCCTGCTTCCAGAAGTTTTTGTTTTAAAATAAACATACAATTCCATGCACAATAAATGCAGCAACCCATGCAATCACGCACTGAAAAATCACAACACCGATCGCCCATTTACCACCAAGTTCTCTTTTAATAGAAGCAATCGCTGCCACACACGGTGTATACAAAAGACAGAAAATCAAAAGTGCTGCTGCACCGGCTGTATTTATCACCGCTGTCAGTGCTGCTGTTGACCCAAACAAAATCGAAAGAGTGGAGACAACACTCTCTTTTGCCATAAATCCGGAAATCAGTGCCGTTGATATTCTCCAATCACCGAATCCAAGTGGAATGAATACAGGTGCGATCATACCTGCTACCGTTGCAAGGATACTTGCCTGTGAATCTGTCACCATATTCAGATGCAGATCAAAGCTCTGCAGGAACCAGATCACGATCGTTGCACCAAAAATAACGGTAAATGCTCTCTGCAGGAAGTCCTTTGCTTTTTCCCAGAGAAGCTGACCAACATTTTTCGCTCCCGGCATACGATAATTCGGAAGCTCCATAACAAACGGAACAGGTTCTCCTTTGAACATCGTCCCTTTCATTGCAAGTGCAGTAAGGATTCCCATCAGGATTCCGAAGAAATAGAGACCAATCATTACAATTGCACCCTTCCCCTGGAAAAACGCCGCTGTAAAGAATGCATAGATCGGAAGTTTTGCTGAACAACTCATAAACGGAGTCAGCATAATCGTCATTTTACGATCACGCTCTGAAGAAAGTGTCCGGCTCGCCATAACTCCCGGTACTGTACATCCAAATCCGATCAGCATCGGTACAATACTTCTTCCGGAAAGACCAATCTTTCGCAAAAGTTTATCCATAATAAACGCAACTCTTGCCATATATCCACTGTCCTCCAGCATCGAAAGGAAAAAGAACAGTGTAACAATGATCGGCAAGAAACTCAGCACGCTTCCAACCCCCTGAAAGATTCCATCTACAATCAGTGACTTTAATACGCCATTGACTCCTGCCGCATCCAGTGCCTGACTGCAGGCTACAATCACCTGGTCAATTCCCTGTTGCAGAAGATCCTGCAAAAATGCTCCGATCACATTAAATGTGAGCCAGAATACCAGTCCCATAATTGCGATAAATGCCGGAATCCCGGTATATTTCCCTGTCAGAACCTGATCAATCTTCCTGCTTCGCACCCGCTCCCTGCTCTCATGTGGCTTTAAGACCGTATCTTCACAGGCACGCTGGATATAGTTAAAACGCATTCCCGCTACTGCCGATGAACGGTCTACCTTGCATTCTTCTTCCATCTGCAGATTGATATGTTCCAGAAGTTCCTTTTCATTCTGGCTCAGCTTTAATTTTTCCAGGACAAGCTCATCATTCTCTGCCAGTTTGCTTGCTGCAAATCTGACCGGGATCCCTGCTTCCTTTGCATGATCTTCAATCAGATGCATGATCGCATGAATGCATCTGTGAACCGCACTTTCCTGACCTTCAGCAGAGCAGAAATCCACTTCCTCCGGTGCTTCCTGATATTTTGCGACATGCAGTGCATGTTCTACCAGTTCCGCAATTCCTTCTCCCTTTGCTGCCGAGATTGGTACAACCGGTACTCCGAGAAATGCTTCCAGCTCATTCACACGCACAGAACCTCCGTTCACACGCATCTCATCCATCATATTCAGCGCAACAACCATTGGGATCTCAAGTTCCATAAGCTGCATCGTCAGATACATATTCCGTTCAATATTGGTTGCATCTACAATATTGATGATTCCTTTCGGTTTATCCTGAAGCAGAAATTCTCTTGTAACAATTTCCTCACTGCTATACGGAGACATAGAATAAATTCCCGGAAGATCGGTAATACGGGTATTGGGATGTTCCTTGATCACACCGTCTTTTCTGTCAACCGTAACACCTGGAAAATTTCCCACATGCTGATTCGATCCGGTCAGCTGGTTGAACAGCGTTGTTTTTCCACAATTCTGATTTCCAACCAATGCAAACGTAAGTGTCGTATTCTCCGGTAACGGATGCTCTGTTTTCTTCTCATGAAAAATGCCTGCTTCTCCATACCCCGGATGCTGTGCATCTCCTAACGGTTGTCTGCCTTCCTTCTTCTTATAATGTGGCTCATGGGCCGGCGTAATTTCAATCTGTCCGGCATCCTCCAGACGGATCGTAAGTTCATAACCATGGATCCTGATCTCAACCGGATCCCCCATCGGCGCATACTTTACAATCGTTACTTCTGTTCCCTGGATCAATCCCATATCCAGAAAATGCTGCCTGAGTGCACCATTTCCTCCTACGGAAAGAATCGTAGCTGTCTTTCCGACTTGTAATTCTTTTAATGTCATTCCTCTATCTGTCTCCTTTGGCAAAACCATTTATTGATAATTTATATCATTATCATATCAGTCCTGTAGGTAGTCATTCAAGAATAACATTCGTTTTTTCTAGCTAATTTCATCGTCTGCAAATTGTTTTATTCCGTAGCCTCTCTAAACCGGTACCCTACTCCGATTTCTGTCAGAATAAATCTGCAATTTCCGGGATCCTTTTCTATCTTCCTTCGCAGTGCTGCCATAAATACCCTCAGGTTGGCTGCTTCTACTCCCTGTGCACTGCCCCAGATCTGGCTGAGAATATAATTATGTGTCAGTACCTTTCCCCTGTTGTCGATCAATAGTTTCAAAATCTTATATTCCATCGGAGTCAGATGAACTTCTTTCCCATCTATCGATACCTGATGTTTTTCCCAGTCCACTTTCAGATAATCACACTGAAAGAATTTTTCTTTCTTTTCTTCCGGAATCTGGTTACTCTTTCTGAGCGCCACACGGATTCTGGCAAGCAGTTCGCCCATATAAAACGGTTTTGTCACATAATCATCTGCCCCCAGATCCAGTGCCTGTATTTTTTCTTCCTCTTCCTGTCTTGCACTGACCACAATGATCGGTATCTTCGAGATTTCTCTTACATTTTTTATAATCTCAATCCCGTCACCATCCGGAAGTCCAAGATCCAGAATGATCATATCTGGTCTGTTTGCATAGAACAGTGCATTTGCTTCTCCACATGTCTTCGCAATCACATAATCATAGTCTTCTTTCTTAAGACTCATCGAGATAAAGTTAATAATATATTTATCGTCTTCCACAATTAAAATTTTATGCTTATCTGCCATCTGTACTTACCTGCCTTGCCTCCAACCAGAACCTGAACCTTGCTCCGCCTTCTTTTCTGTTCTCTGCACAAATATTTCCACCATGTGCATTTACTACCGCTTTACATATAGCCAGTCCCAGTCCGATTCCTCTTTGTCTGTCCCCTTTTTCATCTGACCTTGTAACAAATTCGTCAAAAATATTTTCTTTCAGATCTTCCTGAATCCCGTCTCCGTCATCTTCTACACTGATCCACACTTTCCCTGCATCATATCTGGCTTCTATACAGATCCATCCATTTTCCCCTGTATGCTTCATCGCATTATCCAGAAGATTGACCAGCACCTGAACCATCAGTTTTCCATCTACATTTACAACAATCAGCTCCGACGGAAGTTTAATTTCAAACCTCCTCTTTTCCCGGAGTCCTATGATATGTGATACGGCTTCATAGATCAGATCATCCACTACTTCCTGGTTTTTCCGGATCTCAAATTCTTCACTTTCCAGCTTTGTCATATTCAAAATATTTTCCATCAGGCGCATCAGCCATACAGACTGCTCCTGTATCTCTCCTGCCAGTTCCTTTCTGACTCCGGCATCCAACTCATCCGCCTCTTTTAAGAGTCCTGCAGCTCCCATAATTCCGGTCAAAGGTGTCCTGAAATCATGGGATATACTTCTCAGCATATTGCTTTTCAGCTTTTCTCTTTCCATCTGTGCCCTTGTTTCCTCTGCAATACGCACCTGATTATGAAATCGTACCATAATACTTGCGGAAATGAATCCTGTGATAAGGAAAAATACCAGACGTACCACATCATTCTGATCCGTCATCGCAAATGTATGCACCGGCACTGTAAAAAAATAATTAAACAGCAGCACACTGCATACAGAAGCCATCATTCCATACAGATAACCGGTAGTTGTAACTGTTATGACCAGTACACCCACAATATAGATCATCAGAATATTTTCTTTTCGAATTCCATAACTCTGGAGAAAAAAAGACAAAAATGTTGCAACCGCCATGATCGCAATCGACTGCACCATATATTTTACTCTCTTTTTTGTCATTTTCTTTCCCCCATCATTCATCATTTTATACTTGCAAGCAGACGGTCAATATCCTTTGTAAGACCTACTACAAGCAGATGATCCTTCTCATGCATCACATAATCCGCTCTCGGAAGGACCACCACCTCTGTATTTTTCTTTATTCCAAATACATTTATATGATAGTTTGCCCTTATATCCGCTTCTTCTATCGTCCGCCCGATCCATGCAGCCTTCGGCTGGATTTCAAAAATCGAATAATCCTTACTGAGTTCAAAATAGTCAAAAACATGATTTGCACTGTATTTTACAGCCAGTCGCTCTGCAATATCCCGATCCGGATAAAAGACTTCATCCGCTCCGTTTCTCAATAAGAATTTTGCATGGATATCCCTGTTTGCCTTACTGACAACATGTTTGGCTCCAAGCTCTTTTACCAGGCTTGTTATCTCCAGACTGCTCTGGAAATTTGATCCGATGCACACAAAGCAAAGATCGAAATTTCCTACTCCAAGACTTCTTAATACTTCTTCATTTGTACAGTCCCCTACCCGTACTGCTGTTGCGTATTCCAACAAATCCGGTGTCTTTTTCTCATCTTTATCGATGACCATTACCTCATTTCCCCGATTTGCCATATCAATACACAGATGATGACCAAATCTTCCAAGTCCTATAATCAATACTGATTTCATTTTCTACTCCTTGTTCTATCCTATCGTAATTTCTTCTACCGGTTTCCGGATCGGTGCTTCATGTCTGTGCCCTTTCAATGAAAGCGCAAATGTCAGACTTCCTATTCTTCCGCAAAACATCAGAAATACCAGCACCATTCTTGATGCCATACATACATCTCTTGTGATTCCCGCAGACATTCCCACTGTTCCCATTGCAGAAAAGACTTCAAACATCACATCCGACAAAGAAAACGGCTGCATAATTTCCATGAAGATCGTTCCTGTTAGTATAAGGAACAAATTCGTACACATTACAACACTGGCCTTTCTGATCGCAGTTTCATCCAGTCTTCTGTTAAATACATTACAACCGGCTGCTTCCATCAGATTTGCACGCACAAATACAATAAGAACTACTACGGTTGTCGTCTTAATTCCACCTGCTGTAGATCCCGGGCTTCCTCCTATGAACATCAGAATCATAGTAACAAGTTTACTGCCTTCCGTCAACGCTCCTGTATCGGTTGTATTAAATCCTGCCGTTCTGGCTGTCACCGAGTGAAATAAAGAACAGAGTATCTGTTCTTTCACAGGCATCCCTGCCAGTACATTATTTTTTTCCAGTATCAGGAATAAAACTGCTCCTCCTATAATCAGAAAACCTGTTGTTGATAATACAATCTTTGTATGCAGATGATATTTTTTCCATTGAAATTTTTTCACAGACAGATCATCCCACACCAAAAAACCGATTCCACCGATTATAATCAGCAGCATGATCACTGTATTTACCAGCCAGTCATCCGAATATCTGATCAGTGACTGATAGGCACCATTTTCTCCCATAAGGTCAAACCCGGCGTTGCAAAAGGCTGATATAGAATGAAAGATCCCGTACCAGATTCCTCTTCCTATTCCGAATTCCGGAATAAACCGGATCATCAGCAATACAGCTCCAATGCTTTCAAAAAAAAGTGTTCCTTTTATAATCTTCTTCGTAAGCTTTACAATTCCACCAATTTGAATACTATTGATACTCTCCTGCAAAATTCCACGGACTTTAAGCCCTATCTTTCTTCTTAACAGAATCGCCACACAGACACCAATTGTCATAAATCCCATACCACCGATCTGGATCAGGATCAAAATGATAAGCTGTCCAAAAAAAGACCAGTGCAGATATGTATCCTGTACAACCAGCCCAGTCACACAGGATGCGGATGTCGAGGTAAATAATGCGTCTGCAAAAGATGTCATATTTCCATCCCTTGATGAAACCGGAAGCATTAAGAGAATACTTCCCAAAAGGATCAACAACAAATACCCGACAACAATCATCTGTGTCTGTGTCATCTTTTTATATATTACTGTCATTTGTTTCGTTTCCTTTCTCCTCTATATCTTTCTTCCTCTCTCTCTTCTTTATCCTTCTTCAGAAAAGTATCGAGTTCACGCATCAGATGCAATCCGGCGATCAGCAGAAAGCTCAGGATCCCTGTAAATAAAATAATACTCTCAATCTCGAACATAACCTTTCCTTCCTCTCACTGTTTTTCCTCTCCTGTTTTGTAAATCAATGATAGTATTTTTAGTATAAAGATTGTATAAAGATTCCTGATTTTATGTAAATATTCCGTTATGATTTCCTGCTGAAAAATGGGATTAGGAATTTCATTAAATAGAAAGAATGTGCATCTCCGGAACGCAGTGCCTTTTGTTTCATAGGAAGTTCCTTCGGGATTTTCTATGAAGCAAAAAACGGGCACTTTGCAGTTCTTTCTGCAAAGCGTCCGCCTTTTTTACAAAATCTTTTTATTCAGCTGCTGTTTCTTCCTCATCTGTTTCCGGAACATCATTATGAACGGCAGCCACACCTGCTACATCTGCTTCCGGATCTGTGATCAGTTTGACATCTTTATCCTTTGCGATGTCAAGGTCTTTGACTTTAATGGTTTCTCCAACCTTCAAATCTCCAACGTCAACAATTACTTTTTCAACAAGTGCCGATGGAAGTGCTTTGTATTCAATTTCACCAAGCAGTTCCTCCACAACACCTGTGACAACCTTTGACTGATTGTGGATCACAACTTCTGCTACGGAATGTACCATTTCTCCACTTACCAGTGCCTGAAAATCTATTTCAAGTACTTTTGAACCCATAGAATCATAATCGACTTCTTTTACCAGCACATCCATCTGCTCTCCGTCCAAATCCAACATGATCTGGCTTCCTTTGCCATTAGCTTTCAGGAACTTTTCCGCTTCTTTCTGTGTCATCTGTACCGGAATGGAGCCTTCAATCTCACGTCCGAATACATTGCCGGTTACATAACCTTCTCTTCTGAGTTTTTTGGCTTTTGTCTGCATGTTTCTTTTTTCAGCTTTTAAAGTATTCATTTATCTTTTCCTCCAATCACTGACTTCTGGTAAAGTACCTATTTCCTTGTTACAGCTGTATTATAGCACTCATGGATTATCAAGATTAACCAAAATCACATCTTTTTTGATCAATATTTTTGCTGTTTTTCAAACTTTTTTATTTGTTTTGTGCAATTTTTTTATTTTTTACTTTTTTCATTTTTCAAAAATTTTCACATTTTCATCCCTTGGTTTTTTCTTACGTTATGTTAAATTTCACACCAAAAAAGAACCTGCTGCCACAATTGCATATTCACCTGCAAAATGCTATACTCGGATAAGAAATGTTAATGAAAAGAGGTTTTATTATGAGAGCATATGAACGACTTTTAAATTATGTAGTAGTCCGTACCCCAAGTGATGAACACAGTACGACTTCTCCTTCTTCCCAGTGTCAGTTCGACCTGGCACGTATTCTGGCAGATGAGATGACTGCCCTCGGGATTTCTGACGTAAGTCTGGATGAATTCTGCTATGTATATGGAAAGATTCCTGCCACACCGGGATATGAGAATAAACCATCTATCGGATTTATCGCACACATGGATACCGTTTCCGATTACTGTGACCATGACATCATCCCGGTCGTACACAAGAACTACGATGGCGGTGATCTGCCGCTTGGCACAAGTGGACGTACCCTTACCGTAAAAGATTTCCCGCATCTTCCATCTCTTGCCGGACGCACCCTGATCACAACAGACGGTACAACTGTTCTTGGTGCCGATGATAAAGCCGGAGTTGCCGAGATCATGACCATGGCTGAAGCACTGATCAAAGAAAATATTCCTCATGGACCGATCTCAATTGCTTTTACACCAGATGAAGAAGTCGGTGGTGGAACTGATCATTTTAATGTGGAAAAATTTGGTGCACAGTTTGCCTACACTCTGGATGGCGATACCGAAGGCGAAATTCAGTATGAAAACTTCAATGCATGCAAGGCAGATTTTGAAATTACCGGCTTTGCTGTGCATCCGGGTTCCAGCAAGGATACGATGATCAATGCGTGCCTGGTTGCCGCTGAAATCAATAACATGCTTCCAGGACTTGAAATCCCGCGTGAAACGGAGGATTATGAAGGATTCTACCATCTGACCGGTATGAGTGGAGATGTGGCAAAAGCAGAGCTTCATTATATTGTAAGGGATCATGACAAGAATCTGTTTGAAGCCAGAAAAGAAACTCTTCGCCATATTGAGAAGAACCTCAATGAAAAATGGGGAGAAGGCACTGTGAAGCTTACGATTACTGACCAGTACCAGAATATGGCTGAGATTATTGCCGGATGCATGCATCTGATTGAGAATGCAAAGAAAGCCTGTGAAAATGCGGGTGTTGCACCGCTTGTGCTTCCAATCCGCGGCGGAACAGACGGATGCCAGCTCAGCTTTATGGGACTTCCTTGCCCGAACCTCGGAACAGGGGGACATGCATTCCATGGACCATATGAACACATCACGGCAGAAGGAATGGACAAGGCTGTGGATATCGTGGTTGAACTTGTGAAATTATACGCGGAGATGTAAAGGGTTGTCTGACGGACAGAAGAAATAATACAATAGGGATCACAGACGTTTCGGAATCCAAGAGCATCTAGGTCTGTAGTAAATTTGCTAAAAGCAGTAAGAAAAATGACAAACTCGCTGGCGCTCAGACAGTGTCATTTTTCTTACTAACGCAAATCTGCTACAGACTAAGATGCTTAGGATTCCTGCAAATGTCTGTGATCCCTATTGTATTATTTCTTCTTGTACTGTCGAAAAGTTTTATATATGGATAAGAGTTCCAGGCTCAAGTGAATTTTTTTGGTTAGGATGTCCATATTGCAGGTTATTCAGTTTTATGTTATGTAGCTTTATTTTTATGCTGTTGTTTTTTACATTAAATGGATATTTTATTCAAAGTGTCACATTTCAGGGTTGTATTTCGTCTTTATTTATAGAACGTTCAATAAAGATATGAAAGAAGGTGTTATTTTTATATGCGTGAGTATTCTGACAGTGAGAAGTTGGAACGATTGTATGAGTTGTATGAGCAGAAGATGTATGCGGTGGCTTTTTCGATTCTGAGGAATGAGTGGCAGGCTGAAGATGCGGTGCAGGATGCTTTTGTACGGTTGCTTAAGAATATACGAAAGCTTCGGGATCTGGAAGATGAAAAAACACGGTCCTATGTTCTTCAGACGATTCAAAGTGCTTCCCTCGATCAGTACCGGAAAAATCAAATAACGTCCAATGCAACGGTTCCAATCAAAGATATGGATTTTGCTGATGAGCGTGATGATATTATGAAGCTGGTCAGCCGTCTTGCCGGTGACTCTGTCCTTGAGCAGATCCTTGGAAAACTTCCCGACTCTTATCGCGATGTGATCCTGTTCCGCTGTGTACACCAGCTTTCGGTAAAAGAAACAGCTTCCGTCCTTGAAATCGGCGAATCTCTGGTTCGGAAACGTCAGCAAAGAGCATTGAAAAAACTCAGATTGATCATAGGAGATGATATGTATGCAAAACAAAAAATTTGACCAAATAAGCCTTGAAGAATTTGATTCTATGAATATGGATCACACTTTTTCCGATAACTATAACCGAAAAAAGCAGAACTTACTGCATGCTGTCTCGGAAAGTGAACATAACCGGCATCGAAACCATCTTTACCGTGTTGCCGCTGCCATCGTTGCCCTTTCCCTCCTTCCCGCAACCGCATATGCAGCTGACAGACTGCTTCAAATGCATTACAACAGTACCGGAACATACAGCGGTGATCTTTCTCTAACGACTACCTCAAAAGATACTGTATTTTCTCCGGTAAAGCTGACTCCAACTTATTTACCTGATGGAAGTATTGCTGCTTCAGACCGTGGACCTGACAAGTACTATGTCCCTTCCGATACAGAATCTTCTTCACATGGTACTGTATTTTCTCTCTACAAGATGGATACCGATGATTTTACATTTTCGCACTCCTATATGACTTCTCGTGAAGAATTTAATGCCAATGGAAATGATGCGGTTCTGATGACTTTCGACTCTTCTGGAGTCTTTGATAAGGATGCCTACGTCGTCTTCCAGGATTCAGGCTATATTGTTGAAATCAATATGGGAAATGCAATCACCAATGAAGAAGCGAAAAAGATTGCTTCTGGTGTGACACTTACGCCTGCTACAGATTCTGACGCTACCTTTGCAGGTTCTTTGTCCGAACTTAAAACGGAATTAGCTGAAGATGCAGCTGCACCAAAAGCACTACAGACTACCTGGCTTAAAGTAAATGATACCTGGACCGACGAAACCTGTGGCTATCAGATGACTGTTAAAAAAGTAGAAGCTTTTGATAATATCCGTTCACTTAACGCAGATTTCTTTACTGATAATGGTAAAAATCTTCCAGATGGTTCGATTAACGACAACGGAGATCTTATATCATATAATCGTGCTATTATTCAGGTCGGAAATGGAACCGACTCACTCAATACACAAACAGGTACTGCACAGATTCATCGAAAATTATTATATGTAACTCTTGAGATTACAAATCCATCCGACAATCCTTTTTCCAATACGGAATCCTGTGTAAATTATGATCTGACCATTCCGTCCGAAAATCCAGACGGATATTATAACAATGCATTGTTCGATAATCCAACATACAAAGATGTTATCAATTATCCAATTTATTTTGATGCCTCTGTATGCTCCGACAACTCTGACCATCATTACTTTTTCACCAGTCTTGAAAAAGGACAGACCATCACCTGCCATCTTGGTTATATTGTCGATGAAGATCTGTTGGATCAGCTTTGTCTCAATACCTCTTTTGACGGACAGATTGGACAGTTTGTGACTCTTTACAAGTAAACGAATATTTTAAACAAAACCGGAGTTGCCGCATATCACTAAAATCCATGCGCCAACTCCGGTTTCTTAAATTTGAAAATATTCTTTTACCTGTCCCAGTATTATCCCCATCAGCTTTGTCCTTGCTTCCACGCTCGCCCATGCTACATGTGGTGTAATCAGCAGTTTTTTGCTATCTTTTATTTTTCGCAGCGGATTCGTCTCACTCATCGGCTCCTGGCAAAGTACGTCAAGTCCGGCTGCAGCTATCTCGTCATTTTCAAGTGCCTCATACAGATCCTGCTCGACTACGATCGGACCACGTCCGAGATTCAGGAAAATACAGGTTTTTTTCATTTTTGCAAATGCTGCTTTATCCATTAAGCCCTCTGTATGTTCATTTAACGGTGCATGAATGGATATAATGTCAGATTTTGCAAGCAATGTATCCAGATCTACCTGTTCGTAACCTTCCTGCGCCGAACGCCCTGATGCAGAGTAATAAATAATCTGTGCTCCAAATGCTTTTGCGATATCCGCAACTCTCCGGCCAATTGTTCCCAGGCCTATGATCCCCCAGGTTTTGCCACTGATCTCCGTAAAATGCTCTGCAAAATGCGTAAATATTGTATCATTGATGTAACGCTCTTCTTTTACATAATCATCATAATAACGTATCTTTTCCAGCAGATAGAGAAGCATTGCAAAAGTGTGCTGTGCCACCGTTTCTGTCGAATAGCCAGCTACATTTCTCCATGCAACTCCTCTTTTTTCCAGATATTCTTTATCCAGATTGTTGGTCCCCGTTGCCGTCACGCATACCAGCTTTAACTTCTCTGCTTTTCCAATCGTCTGCTCATTGACCTGTACTTTATTCAAAATGATCACATCTGCATCCTGAACTCTTTCCGTTACTTCTTCTGATGTAGAAAAATCGTATTTTACGACTTCACCAAGCCTGTCAAATCCAGAAAGATCAATATCTTCTCCAATTGTTTTTACATCTAAAAAAACTATTTTCATAATCTGTCCCTCACTTTATCACTGTAATTTGCAACTTTTCCTGTTCATTATCATAACAAATTTATTTTACGGATACAACCCAAACAACCGTTGACATTCTTATCCTATGGCGCGTATACTAAAGAAATGAAGAGCATTTGCGATTATATCCTGATATAATTAGCAGATGTTTTTTTTGGTCTTTCTGGCAAGCCTTCGCTTTTTATAAATCACATTCCATCAATAGAGATGAGCAAAACACATTGATCCAAAAGTAGAACTTGGCAGTTAGCTCCCATAA